>DKYC01000090.1 GCA_002492295.1 Lachnospiraceae bacterium UBA7110 | reverse complement strand
GTCCTGCGCTGGGTCTTTTTATGGTTGATATTTAATTTTTTAAATACCGGCTTTACGATTCGCCGTTCCGTTGCATTTACAATAGGTGTCATCAGGTATCCAAGTATCATTCCGTCAATAATAGGCATCAGGATTACAAATAATTTCGTAATCCTTGCCGTAAGATTATCCAAATGAAATATGACATAATAACTGATAATTCCACCTAAAACAACGAAAAAAGCTGTTAGTCCCCATTTGATGTACTCTTTGTTTTCTTTCATACTAAATAAAATGCACTCCTTACCGAAAAAAGATTGGAATTTTGAAAAAAATGTTATAATATGATTATATCACATTATTTCAAATAATGACACACAATTATTTAAGTGAGGCTCGAAAAGTGGAAAAAAATAATAATAAAAATTATCATGATGAACAGAATAAAAAAAACATCTTACATTTAAGGGAACTTCTTGACACGCTTCCACCCTTCTGCGCCCAGTTCTTCAGGGGGATACAGGAATATACTTCAAGCAGGACAAGAATTGCATATGCATATGACATCCGGGTTTTCTTTGAGTACCTTCATGAGAGCAATCCGGTATTCCATAAAATGCCGATTAAGGAATATCCGCTTCAAATTCTTGACCAGATTACGCGGCTGGATATTGAAGAATATTTGGATCACTGCTCTTATTATGTAAAGGATGGCAAGGAATACATGAATGATGAACGCGGAAAATCAAGAAAACTTGCGTCACTGCGAAGCTTTTACAATTATTTTTTCAGAAACGAAATGATTGAAAAAAATCCCGCGGCACTTGTAAAAATGCCAAAGCTGCACGAAAAAGAGATTGTCCGGCTTGACCCTGATGAGGTTGCAATTCTTTTGGATACGGTGGAAACAGGTGAAAAGCTTACAAAAAAACAAATGCAATATCATGAAAAGAACAAGCTTCGGGATGTTGCCCTGCTAACACTTCTTCTTGGAACAGGGATTCGTGTTTCAGAATGTGTTGGGATTGATATTCCAGATATTGATTTTAAAAACAACGGAATTAAAATCCGCCGCAAAGGCGGTTATGAAACCGTTGTGTATTTTGGTGAGGAGGTTTTAACCGCCCTTACGGATTATCTTGAAAAAAGAGAAACAATGACGCCTGTTGAAGGGCATGAAAACGCGCTGTTTTTATCAATGCAGAACAAACGCATTACAGTACGTGCTGTTGAAAACCTTGTAAAAAAATACGCGCTTCCGGTTACAAATTTAAAAAAGATAACTCCGCATAAGCTAAGAAGTACATACGGTACTGCTCTTTACCGAGAGACAAATGATATTTATCTAGTTGCGGATGTCCTTGGGCACAAGGATGTAAATACCACCAGAAAACACTACGCGGCACTGGAGGACGACAAGCGCCGCAGGGCAGCCAAGGCAGTTACGCTTCGGGAAAAACGCTGATAATAAGGATTACTGTGCTTTATACGCAGAACCGGGGGAATAATACGGAATAATGAGGCTGCTTCCCGCCATAATATGGTCGGATTTTATGGCATTCATGGTTTTTATCTCATTTACATAATCAGAAACAGTTTCATAATAATCCGTATCAATATGTTCCTTTGCAATTGACCAAAGCGTGTCGCCCTTGGATACTTCAATGCTTTTATAATATTTGTACGGAGCCGTATTGTGCTCCAAACCGCTTGCCTGTGTGGAAATTGATATCATAAATATGGAAAGCAGTACGACTGCCATAACGGATAACGCAAGCATGCAAATGTTTCTTCGAACCTGGAGCTGACGCCTGCGTCTGTTCATGGAATTTTTGGAGTAACGATTTCTCATAGCACAAACCTCCTAAACATAAACATGGAACATATATTCCGAATATAGTTTCCGAACATTATTTCCGAACAGCTGTTTAAAAGTATTATAACGAACGGTCGTTTGCTTGTCAATATGTTCCACTTAACTTTTCCGAACTTTTTTTCGGAATATATGTTTGACTTTTTTGGAATATATGGTATTATAGAAAAAAAGGAGGCATTACATTATGGCATATGGAAAAATAACTGCAAAGCAGAAAGAAATTTTAGAGTTTATTAAGTCGGAAATTCTGAAAAAGGGCTATCCGCCTGCTGTAAGGGAAATCTGCGAGGCTGTAAGCCTGAAATCAACTTCATCTGTCCACTCCCACTTGGAGACGCTTGAAAAGAACGGATACATAAGAAGGGATCCGACAAAACCGCGTGCAATTGAGATAATGGACGATAGTTTTCAGATGGTAAGACATGAAATGACAAGCCTTCCGATTATCGGAACGGTTGCGGCAGGTCTTCCGATTTTGGCAGAACAAAATATTGAAGGATACTTCCCTATTCCCACAGACATGGTTCCAAAAGGGGAATCATTTGTTTTACACGTAAAAGGCGACAGTATGATAAATGCGGGGATTTTTAATGGCGACAGCATTTTCGTGACTGCCTGCAATACGGCGTCAAACGGAGATACCGTTGTGGCTCTCGTGGATGATTCTGCCACGGTTAAGACTTACTATAAGGAAGACGGGCATTACAGGCTTCAGCCTGAAAATGACAATATGGAACCCATTATTCTTGACAATGTGGAAATTCTTGGCAAGGTTTATGGTGTTTTCAGACTGTATCATTAACTGCAAAAGCAGACAAACGTAAAAACCGCTGCAAAAGACCTGTAAAATCCAGGTTTTGCAGCGGTTTTATGTTCCTATCCGATTGCTTTAAGCTCTGCTATATCCATATGCCTACCGTCACGCCACATGTGCTCTAAATCATAAAAATCACGGCTTTCCGTATCAAAGACATGGACAAGAATATCCTGATAGTCCATAAGAATCCAGTTTGCCGTATTGTATCCTTCAATATTTTTGGGGACTATTTTTTGGGAGGCAAGTTTTTCTTCCACATTGTCACAAAGTGCCTGTATTTGACTCCTGTTTGAACCGTTTGTTATAACAAAATAATCTGCTATGACCGAAATTTCACTAATATCAATAATTGTTATATTCTCCGCTTTTTTATCCTCTAATGCGTCAATGACAAGCTTTAGCGTATTCTTTAATTCATTGCTGTTCATAATTATGTGCATCTCTCCTTCTATATTTTTTTGTAGCTTTCATAGGTTGTCTGTGTCATCATATCAACGGGGACATTTTTTCCGTTAAGATATTTGAGTGTGTTTGATAAAATTTTCTCCATTGTCCCGTCAATGTCCTCAAATGCAAGCCTGCGTATCAAATCAAGCTCTTTTACGGGCTTTCTTGACGGCTCAATATAATCCGCTATAAAAATAATCTTTTCAAGCAGCGACATATCCGGACGCCCTGTAGTGTGCCAGGTAATTGCCTGTAGGATGTCCTCATCCTTTATTCCAAACTTTTTTCCCGCGATATACGCACCAACCTTTCCGTGAAGCAGATAAGGGTGTTCTGCTTCCATGCTGCTGTATGAAAGATTGTTTTTATCACAGATATGGAGCTTTTTCTCATCACTCATACACTTTGCGCAGTCGTGCAAAAGACCTGCGAGATACGCTCTTTTCACAAGGTTTGCATTTGAAACGTCTGTATTATATTTCATGGCAAGCGCCGCCGCAGTGTATGCTACGCCAAGCGTATGCTGATACCGATCCTTTGTCAGGTGTTTTTTCAGATATTTTTTAATCTTTTTCATAATATAACCGCTCCCGTTGTATATAATCAGCAACCTCCACCGGAACATCATCTGCAATGGAGCGCCGCTCGTTTACTTTTGTTCGGATATCTGTTGATGATATTTTTATTTTCGGCATATCAAGGTAAATAATATTTGCGCCCAAGCCTTGAAGCTGTTGTCCTTTTTTTTTAAGCTCCGCAAGATTATAGTCATCCCGCACTGCACACACAATTTTTGCAAGTGAAAAAATCTGCTTTGGATTCTTCCATTTCTCAATTTGGAACAGTGCGTCCGCCCCCATAATGAAAAAGTAACAGGTATCCGGATTTTTCTTTGTGAGATACGACAGCGTGTCGCTCGTATAGCTGTTTCCCTGCCTAAATGCCTCCACCAGCGACAATTCAAACTGAGGATAACGGGCTATGGCAAGACGTACCATAGCGACGCGCTTTTGGGTTGCAAGTACATGTTTTTTCATATAGGAAGTGCCGCTTGGCAAAAACAGTACCTTATCAAGTCCAAGCGTTTCATATGCCGTATTCGCCAAAATAAGATGTCCATTGTGGATAGGGTTAAATGTCCCCCCCATAATACCCGTTTTCATGCTGCCTTCCATGAAAGCCTCCATTTTTATTCCGTTCCCGGTTTTACACTAAAATTCCTGTCTAGATTACGCTTTTGGCAAAATAATCTTCGGATCGTTTTTAAAGGGTTTATACAGTACAATCTTTTTTCCGATTACCTGAACCACCTGGGAATTCGTCCGCCCCGCAACCATGTCCGCAATCTCTTTAGGATTATCAATACAGTTTTTTAATACGGCAATTTTAACAAGCTCATGCGTGTTAAACACTTCCGAAATCGCACTAACATTCTCGGGGGTTACAGATGCTTTTCCAATCTGAAACACCGGATCAATATTCATCGCAAGCCCTTTTAAGTAAGATCTCTGTTTACTTGTCATTTTATCTCCTTTCGTTTTCCGTGTAAAGCTTTCCAACATATTCTTTTTATTCTTTATAGTAACTAAACGCTAACCCGTACATACGCACCGTAGCGCCTTCCTCAATTCCAAGCGCTTCAAGCTCGTCCAAAATTCCGTTTTCCTTAAGGAATTTCTGAAAAAACTGGAATCCCTTTTCCGAATCAAGGTTTGTATACCCAAGCATTTTCTCAATACGGGGACCCTCTACGACATATTCGTCGCTTTTTGCATTATATTCCACGGTATACGGCTCATTTGATGTCACAATATCAACATCCGGATAAAACTCCGGTTCAAATATGGTCGGGGGTTCATTTATTTCAGAAAGTAAGGTGTTTACATAATACAAAAGTTCTTTCAAGCCCTCTCCAGTCACCGCGGATATCGCGAATACCTTAATGCCTTTTGGCTCAAATTCCTCTTTTATTTTTTGTACGGGATTCAAACCGCTTCCGTCGTCGACAATTGCGTCAATCTTATTTGCGGCAATTACCTGCGGTCTGCGGGCAATTGCCGCATTGTATGCCTCAAGCTCCCTATTGATTGCATAAATATCCGCTATCGGTTCCCTGCCTTCCGTTGAAGCGGCATCCACCAAATGAATTAAAACCTTTGTCCGCTCTATATGGCGCAGAAAATCGTGTCCAAGTCCCACGCCTTCAGACGCACCCTCAATCAGTCCGGGAATATCCGCAATGACAAAGCCGTTACTGCCATCCAAATCAACGACACCCAAATTGGGATTAAGCGTTGTAAAATGATAGTTTGCAATCTTTGGACGCGCATTCGTAACGCGGGAAAGAAACGTTGATTTACCGACATTCGGAAAACCGACCAATCCAACATCTGCAATGACTTTTAATTCAAGGAAAAGATTCAGCTCCTTTGCCGGCTGTCCCGGCTGCGCGTATTTTGGTGCCTGCATGGTGGAGGTCGCATAATGCTGATTACCGTTTCCACCTTTTCCTCCGCGCAGGATTACCTGTCTGCGGTTCTCGCCCGACATATCCGCAATAATCTTTCCTGACTCAAGCTCCCTAATAACTGTTCCCTGTGGGATTTTAATAACAATATCATCTCCATTTTTCCCACGGCAGTTACGTGTTCCGCCATTTTCCCCGTCCTGTGCGCAATATTTCCGGATATGCCTAAAATCGGTAAGCGTATTTAAGCCTTCGTCAACCTCAAAAACCACGCTGCCGCCCGTCCCGCCGTCGCCGCCGTCGGGACCGCCGTTCGGGACGTATTTTTCGCGCCGGAATGAAACGTGTCCGTCGCCGCCTTTTCCGCTTCTGATATATATTTTCGCCCTATCTGCAAACATGACTTTCCTCCTTAAATCCCACGGGTCTGTTTAATTGAAACAGGAGAATGTTCTACCTCTCCTACGCGCCGCTTTAGCAGCATATTTCCCCTACATGTGCTGTGCATAAAAAGGCTTCAGGTAATAATCCTGAAGCCTTTTGTGCATTGTGTATGTCGTCCTATTTCTCTTCTACAGGATAAACAGAAGCCTGCTTCCGATCGCGACCCTTTCTCTCAAATCTGAGTACACCGTCCACCAACGCAAACAGTGTGTCGTCGCCGCCTCTGCCAACATTGACACCCGGATGGATTTTTGTTCCGCGCTGTCTGTATAAAATGTTTCCTGCCTTAACAAACTGACCGTCCGCTCTTTTTGCACCTAATCTTTTCGACTCGGAATCTCTACCGTTCTTTGTAGAACCAACTCCCTTTTTATGAGCAAAAAACTGAAGATCTAAATTCATCATGGTATTACACCTCCTCAATGAAAAGCCTAAAAAAGCTCTTTTTGTTCTGTTTTCCATAATTTTTTTCAATGTCTTTTAAACCCAAAAGCATTGTGTCCATCAGCAGCGTTGTCTTATCATTGACGCTGTTTGGAAAACGGCACTCAATGACGCCGTCCTGCGCCGTAACCTCCATTTTTTCCTTTGCCAGCTGTTCAATCGCATTGAGCGTATTAATGACCAAAACGGAAATGGAAGCGCATACAATATCTTTTCCCGACGCGGCATATTCCGCATGCCCAGTACACGTAAAACCCTTATAGCCGTCTATGGATTTAAAAATTACGACTGTAGTCATCTGATTTAACGAAACAACATCTTAAATTAAGCGTTGATTTTATCAATCTTAACCTGAGTGTATGCTTGTCTATGACCGTTTTTCTTGTGATAGCCTGTCTTTCTTTTATACTTATAGACGATAATCTTCTTACCTCTGCCCTGATCCATAACGGTTGCAGAAACAGTTGCACCGGAAATTTCCGCGCCTACTTTAAGGGAATCATTGCTGACAGCAATCACTTCGTCAAACGTTACAGTGTTTCCGACCTCTGCATCAAGCTTCTCCACCTTAATGACATCTCCTTCAGAAACCTTGTACTGCTTTCCACCT
>DKYC01000147.1 GCA_002492295.1 Lachnospiraceae bacterium UBA7110 | reverse complement strand
CACAAACTATTTTACACTACCAACCAAACTTAAATATATAGCTCATTTCCTTTTCTGATTGAGCAGGCTTCTTTTATTGCCAGTGCTACAGCAGAAACCTTAGTATCGTTTACCTTGCGAGCTGCCTGCGGGCAGTTTGCAACACAACGCATACAGGAGATACACTTTTTGCTGTCGGTTTCTTTTGGATTTTCCTTACTGATAGCTTTTGCCGGACATTGGGCGGCGCAAAGACCACAGTTTATGCAGTCCTTATCTGCTTTGGGAACTAAACCGGCTCCGCCCGCTTTTTTATATGGGCGGTTTCCCGGAATCTGCGGTTTGGAAAATCCTGTGGAATGGCTATTTATTTTATCTAAAATTTTTTTTGCAATATCTTTCAATTCGTTTTCGTCCTGCATATCTGGTCTGCCCGTTGCGTACTGGTGCATGATAGAATGTTCTGCAATGGCAGCAACAGCAGCAATGACATTAAAACCGCTTTTCTCTGCAATATCATTTAATTCAATCAAGGTATCTTCATATGCCCTGTTGCCATATACACAAACTATGACGCACGGTGTTTGGTTACCGGGAATATCAGAAATTCTTTGTGCGGCAAGACTGGGGACACGTCCCCCGTAAGAGGGGACGGAAATAACTGCAATATCTTCTTTTACACAAGTGAATGATGAATAATCAGTTTCTGCATTGGATAAATCAATTTTATTAACGGGCATTCCCCATGTTTTTGTTATGATTTCTGTAACTTTGTCTGTTCCCCCTGTCGGGCTGAAAGTAATTTGTAAAACGTTCATTTCTAACCTCCTGTATTATCCCGAAATTGTTCTTTGGCTATTCAACCTCTTTGTATTCAAGTTTTATTCCTCCATATTCCCAAAGGTCATTTTTAAAATCGTCCATTGAGATTTCTCCTGCCTCCCACTTATGGTAAAGGTCAAGGACTTTTTGGATAAATTCCTGTCCGCGCCTGTATGCAGTTTTTGTCCAATAGTCGGTAATTAAAACTTCAAGAGGAAGTGTGAGCATTAGAACCATTGCTTGATTTACTGCTTCTTCCATAGCGTCAGCACGTATTTTATCTATTTGCGTTTGGGTTAAAGTATAAACCTTTTGCTTTTTCTGTAAATTTTTTTGCTGCCGCCGTATTTCAGCTCTTCCCAATGTCAAACCTCCTCTTATATGTGTTTTCATTAGCTTATCATTTCATTACTTTTGTACTTTTGCGGCTTGGCAGGAAATAATTCTGTCCCCAAAAGAATTACAACAGCGATTGCAGGAAACACAGGCTGCGGGACTTCTGTCTTTTTTCCAACGGTTAGGGAGATTTGGCTCTCTAACAAGTGGACGTCCAAAAGATACGGCGGAAATTTTCGTTTCAGACAATGCTTTTTCAACCACTTCGGGAGTACGATACCCACAAACACTAATAACGGGAACGGCTATTTGGCAGGCAAGCTGTGAAGCGTACTTTAAAAATGGTGCCTGTCTGTCATTATGGACAACAGGTGTAAATGATGCGGAAGAATTATCCATTACCATTCCAGAGGATACTTCGATAAAATCAATTCCCCGTTTTTCAAGTTCCTTGCAGACAAAAAGAGATTCTTCCGGCTTGATAGAATTTTCATTTAAGTCACTGAATGGGAATTTTACACCTATGATAAATTCATTCCCTACAGCCTGTCTGATTGCGTCATATACTTCAAATAAAATCCGGGCACGATTTTCAATGCTCCCGCCGTATTCATCAGTACGATAATTCGTAGAGGGAGAAAGGAAAGAGTTTATTAAGTAGCCATGCGCACCGTGAATCTGTATTCCGTCCACTCCGGCTTCTTTACACCGCAATGCGGAAGTAGCAAAATCCGCAGCCACTTTATGTAATTCGTCTTTTGTTGCTTCGTGATAAATACAATTTTCAGCAACCTGCTTTTCACATACGGCAAATTTATCATATCCCTCTGCTGTACTCGTTTTTCCTCCGCAATGCTGTAACTGGACAATAATCTTTCCATTTCTTTCGTGTATAATATCAGCAATGCCGCTCATATCCGCAACATAATTGTCATACTCCGTGTTGACCATAACCGGGGCGACAGAACCAGATACACTTACTGCGTGCATTCCCGTGATGATTAAACCAGCTCCGCCGTCTGCAAGCGCCAAATAACGCTCTTTGATTTTTTCTGTAATTTTTCCGTTATCTGCGCCATACTCAAACATAGCACTTGCAACAAGACGATTCGGAATCTGAATGTTTCTTAAATGGAATGGTGTGTACATGATTGATGACATATAAAATCCTCCTTAAAATGTTGTATATACATCAAATGCGGCAAAAAAATTATAAATCCTGTAAAAGTATCAAGGTATCTTCAAATGCAGCCAACTGTTCTTTGCTCAATTTTGCTTCAAATTGGCGTTGTGCATTTTCCCATAAATCAGCAGCTTCCTTACAGACAAGAGTTCCTTTTTCGGTGAGAACCAATATACTGTCCCTTGCCCCCTGTGTTTTACCGTCTTTTATATAACCGGCTTGAATAAGGGGTTTTAGGCTTCTCGCAAGCGTAGAACGGTCAAGTAAAGTGGCTTCTGATAATATCCTGACATTACAGCCGCTGTGTTCAGATATGGCGTTAAGCAAAGAGTATTGCCTTACCGTCACGCCACATGGTGCAAGAATAGAATCATAAAATCGGATTACATTCTCCGCACTTCTTCGTATTTTCAGACAATGACATGAAGTATTATCTACCCGTTTGCTCATTCGTCCTTTCTCCTTTCTTTTGATGTATATACATCATATCAAAAAACGAAAAGCCTGTCAACTCTTATCAGTAAATCATGTAAAATATGAATTATTTTGCTGTTGGGGAATGGCACTGTATAAGCTGCCATTCCCCGGCGTTTCATTACTCCATATCTTCAGCAGGCAAAAAC
>DKYC01000033.1 GCA_002492295.1 Lachnospiraceae bacterium UBA7110 | reverse complement strand
AGACCCAGCGCAGGACTGTTTCGATTGTAATAACTTTATTTGTTGTAATTATGGCAATCTATTCGTTTTTTTCTATTGTCATTCCGCAAATTGGAAACAGCATCAATACAATCATCGAGCAGTTTCCCAGTTATGTTGCTACCTTAACTGCATGGATTTCCCAGTTGCTGGAAGATAACCCTGTAATCGAAAAAAATGTGACAGATTTGATTAACACCTATTTTGCGGATATGGAGGTCTTTGTCAATTCCAAGCTTATGCCGCAGTTAAATAGCCTGATAATGACAATTTCCATGAGTGTTGTTTCCGTATTAAAGGAGTTTTGGAATTTAATTATCGGTTTTATTATTTCGGTTTATATCCTGTCAAGCAAGGAAGTATTTGCGGCACAGGCGAAAAAAGTGGTATATGCGTTTTTGTCAACAGAGACAGCGAACCGGCTTATCAGTAATGTGCGTTTTGCCAATAAGACATTTGGCGGATTTTTTGTAGGCAAGATTATGGATTCCATTATCATCGGATTGATTTGCTTTATTGGAACGAGTCTTCTTGGCACACCGTTTTGTGTCCTGATTAGTGTTATCATCGGCGTGACAAATATTATTCCGTTTTTCGGACCATTTTTGGGAGCAGTTCCTTCCATTTTGTTAATATTGTTTGTCAATCCATTACAGGCTTTTTATTTCCTTATTTTTGTAATTATTTTACAGCAGGTTGACGGAAATATTATCGGACCCAAAATCCTTGGCAGTTCTACGGGATTATCAAGCTTTTGGGTAATCTTCGCAATCACTTTATTTGGCGGTATTTGGGGAATCTTTGGAATGATTGTCGGCGTTCCTATTTTTGCGGTATTATTTGCCTTTATGAAATCATTAATCGAGCTTCGGCTGAGCAACAAAAAAATACCTTCCGAAACATATAAATATTTAAGGTTGCTGTATATTGACGTTCAAACAAATGAACTGATTGATTTTTCAGAGAATGCCAAGAAACCATTTGAACAAATTGACAGAATTTTAATTAAATCCAAAAAGACAAACAACACACAAGTTAACTATGAAAGAACAAACAATATAAATAATAATAACAGAGGCAGAAACAAAAGACCCCGGACCCCAAACAACAAACCACAAAACAACCCTTAAAGAAAATAAAAAAATCTCTAGGCAGTCAGTACCTCCAAGCTGGCTGCCTGTTTTTATTATATAAAAAATAGAATTAAGCTTAAAAAAACGCAGTTAACTATTCGTTAAACTATTCTTTTGCGAATAAATAGATTTCACTCTTCCAAAAAAAGATAAACTCCCTCATATAAAAGCAAAGGAGTTTATCTATGATGCCAGTATTATTTCTTATTTTTCGCTTCAAAATCCTCAATATACTGGATAATCAGTTTAACCGTTCCGTCAATACCTAAAATGCTGCTGTTGATGGAAAGGTCATAGCTGTCAGAGCGCCCCCATTTCTTAGTGGAGTAATAATTATAGTAGCTTTGGCGCTGCCTGTCTTTTTTCGTCATCATTTCACGTGCCTTATCGGCGGTAATGTCATATTTCTTCATAATGCGGTCAATCTTAGCCTCTTCGTCTGCATGGATAAAAAGGTGAAGGCAGTTTTTGTATTCCTGCAGTGCGTAATCCGCACAACGCCCTACAATGACACAAGGCTCTTCCTCCGCAATTTTTTTTATCGTATCAAACTGTGCCATAAAAACCTTGTGACTGATTGGCATATCGACAAACGATGATGAATTATAACCAAAGGTATATGTATCCATAACCAAATTATAGAGAAATGAATTAGTCGGACGTTCATCATGGTTTTTCAACATTTCCTCACAAAAACCACTTTCCTTTGCCGCACGGGAAAGCAATTCCTTATCAAAACATTTTATTCCATAGTGATTTGCCAGTTTTTCCCCTATTTCATGTCCTCCTGAGCCAAACTGCCGTCCTATTGTAATAATCGTATTCATATATACACCGCCTTTCCTATTTGCTTCTGATAAAAGAAATTGTTCTATTTTATGTATATTATACTATTAACAGCAAAAAATAGCAATATTTTATAGCAAAAATGCCAAAAACTGAAAGAAAAAGACTCCACAAGCAGAATTCACCTGTGAAGTCTATAAAAAAACCTACACTATGCTGTTTTTTTCTTTTTGGTAAGCGTCTGTATTCCCTCAATAACAAGAATAATCGCCAGTATAATCAACAGAATGCCTAAAACCGTCTGTGCCCAGGGTCCCCAGTCCGCGCCTCCTGCTGCAATCAGTCCAATCTGATTTTTTACGGTAAGGATTAGCGAACAGATTGTAACAACCATCATAAATGCCATGGGAAACAGGAACATCTTATTATTCTTTCCGACATTGCCAAGCCATGTTGCAACGGCAAGAAGTCCCAAGCCGGCAAGAAGCTGGTTTGCCGCGCCAAACAGTCCCCAAATCTTACTGTAGCCTGTCATACCAAGTGCAATTCCTAAAACAACCGTAATGATTGTCGCAAAGTAAGGATTTACCATAACCTTCTTCCAACCATCCTTGATATCTCCTACGGTTTGTCCCGGCTCCAGCCAAAACTCCTGGAACATAAAACGTGCCAAACGTGTCGCTGTATCCAAGGAAGTCAGGCAGAATGCGGAATATGTAAGAATTAACAGGGTATAAAGAATATTTTCAAGTCCCGCAAAACCTGGAATTGCTGCCACCATTGCTGCGATTCCGCCTGCAAAAATATCGGTTGCACCTGCAGTATGTCCTGTCTGCCTTGCATATGCAATTGCACAGAGCGTAAGGACTGCCAATACACATTCAAGCAGCATTCCGCCGTACGCGATTGGCTTTGCATCCGTTTCCTTGTCAAGCTGCTTTGATGTCGTGCCTGATGAAACAAGGGAATGGAAACCGGAAATGGCTCCGCAGGCAACCGTTGTAAATAAAATCGGGAAGAGATACTGTATTCCATTCCCATTATCAACGGCAAATCCCGCAAATGCAGGAAACAGCTCCGGATCAATATTGGGATGTGCACCAATAACGCCAACAAATGCCACAATCAGCATCGCATAAAGTAAAAACGAGCTCAGATAATCACGCGGCTGAAGTAAAATCCATACCGGCGTTACGGATGCGATTGCAATATAAATACCGACAATAATCATCCATGTTTTTGATGAAAGGTAGATTGGATGGTAATTCATACCGATTGCCATACAGAGCACAATTGCCAAAACACCTAAAACAGTTGATATCAGCATCGGCGTATTGCGGCGGTATACGCAAAAACCAAAAATAACCGCAATGACAATAAACAAAAGGGAAACCATCGCTACAGATGCATTCGATGCGCTTGCCGATGCATTTAATACGCCGTCGTCATAAGTAGCACCAAAAGTTGAAGCTACAATGGAAGCAAATGCTGCCACGACAAGGATGAGCGTAAGGTATGCAAAGATGATAAATAATCTCTTTGCGCGGCGGCTCATATTGGTGGAAATAATTTCACCAATCGACTGTCCCTTGTGGCGGATAGAGGCAAAGAGCGCTCCAAAGTCATGTACACCGCCAAAGAAAATCCCCCCGACCAATACCCAAAGCGTAACGGGCAGCCAGCCAAACATCGCCGCACCGATTGGTCCTGTAATCGGTCCTGCACCGGCAATGGAAGAAAAATGATGCCCCATTAATACGGGTGCCTTTGCCGGAACATAGTCAACACCGTCCGACATGGTGTGTGCAGGTGTTTCTTCCTTACTTTCCCCTACACCCCACTGCTGGCAGAGCCATTTTCCGTAAAAGATATAGCCGCCAACAAGAACAGCAACACAAATAAGCAATAATACCAATGTGTTCATTAAAAACATCTCCTTTTCTTTTGGAATAAAACATTTTTCAAAACTTTCCCGACACATCTTCCGGCAGCGTTTGTGAAAACCGTATTATTGGAAATTTCATAAACGGCAGCACGCAAATCCATCCAACCGTGCAGGGAAAATTGAAAGCTTTTATAGATACGGCACCGTTTTACCTCTTTTCTTGCAGCCGCATCACAGGTATCACACACAAATACGGGGGTAATGTAAGTAACCATATGTCCCGGTCCGATATTTGCCCTCTTTAAACCGTCTTCCTTTGTAAAATCTCTGCATTCCTCAAAAAGCTCTTTGGTGAGGTGCTCCATTTCATACAGATAAATAAACTCCTCGCAGTCAGCAGACCAAAGTTCCGCCTTTTTTGAAAGCACAAATTTTTCGGAATGCTCAAAAAATTCGCAAACCGCCTTTAACGGCTTCTGCGGTTCATCAGACAGCTTAATGTTATAGTATGCCTTATAGCTTTCGAGAAGCTTTTCAACAGCATGCTCTCTAGTATATTGTGTCATATTAGTTCTCCATAGCATCCATGACAAAGCAAATAATAAATATTTAGAATACAGATAAACACCAACTGTTATTCTAAATATTTATTATATCACTAATCTATAAAATTTCAATTTTATTTTATATTTTGATTATATTTTTTTTACAATTTCTACACTTTGTGCAGATGCACAACACAAAATAACGCACAATACCAACACTTTTTCATTCATAAGTGCCTATTGTGCGTCAATGATAATCCATTTTGTTTATCTGCATCTCAAAACTTCCAGCAGATTTGTAAAATATTCCGGAAGTGGTGCCACAAATTCCATATATTTATGGAATGTCGGATGGATAAACCCGATTGTCATGGCGTGAAGCGCCTGACCTTCCAGTTTAAAGGGAGCCTTTTGGCTTGTATAAGTCATGTCGCCAAGCAGCGGATGCCCAATGCTTGCCATATGCACACGAATCTGATGTGTCCTTCCCGTCTCAAGCTGACATTCCACATACGTATATCCTTGAAAGCGCTCCAAAACCCTGTAATGCGTAACGGCGTGCTTCCCGTTTTTTTCGTTTACTGCCATTTTTTTCCGGTCCGTGGGATGACGCCCTATCGGAGCGGATATGGTGCCCTCATCTTCCCGGATAACCCCGAAAACAATGGCACGATAAGTTCTTGTAATGTCATGTGTCTTTAAAAGTGCTGCAATAGCATGGTGCGTCTTATCGTTTTTACAGATAATCAGGGAGCCCGTCGTATCCTTGTCTATCCGATGCACAATTCCGGGTCGCAGAACGCCGTTAATCCCTGAAAGTGCACCGCGGCAATGATACAGGATGGCATTCACAAGCGTTCCCTCATAATGTCCGGGTGCAGGATGTACGACCATGTTTTTGGGTTTATTGACAATCAACAAATCCGCATCCTCATACAGGATATCCAACGGAATCTCCTGTGCGGGAATATCCGGCTCTATGGATTTCGGAACAGTGAACCGAATCCTGTCATCCACTCTCACCCTGTAATTTGCCTTGACGGATGTATCATTTACCAGTACGTTTCCGTCCTTAATCATCTTTTGGATATAGCTTCTTGAAAGGGTGCCCAGATAATTGCTGATACACTTATCTATACGCTCTCCTTCCATCTCCAATGCTGCCTCGAAAACAACCTCGTCCGCATCCATAAGCTGTTTTGTTCCCCCTTATTTTAAATCACGGAACTTCTTTGTCCGAAAGGTAAGAAATTCCAAATCCTATTCCTTGTAGACAAATATAAGAAGGATTGCAAGGTAAATTGCGGCAAGAGTCACATAGATATCCGCTACATTGAAGACCGGAAAATTAATCAGGCTGAAATACAAAAAATCAACGACATAATCATACCGTACCCGGTCAATTAAATTTCCGACTGCACCACTTGCAATAAATACAAGTGTCATATGGAGCTTAATATACCGTTTTTGATAAGGCACTTTCCAAAGCACATAAACAATGATGCCAAGAATGACTGCCGCAATGAAAACAAAGAAAAATTTCTGCCCCTGCAGCATGCCGAATGCTGCGCCCCTGTTTTCAAGATAATGAAACTCAAAAACACCATCCACAACCGAAAAAGGTGCCTGGTTTTTTAGCCGAAGGACGGCAAAATACTTTGCTATCTGATCAGCCGCAATCAAAAGGGCGGCTAAAACAAAATCCACTATAAACAAAATGACTTTTTTTCTATTCATCCCAATCCTCTTCAGAAAAATAAATTTCATGAATTCCAGCCTTAATTTCGTCTTTTGTAACGGTGGTATCAATGATGGCTTTTCCGACCTTTTTCAG
>DKYC01000006.1 GCA_002492295.1 Lachnospiraceae bacterium UBA7110 | reverse complement strand
GGAATATCATTATAAATAAATATTTATTATTAAAAGAAACAGGGATTATACTGAACATGGGACCAATAACACAGAACGATATATCTCACAGGCTTAAAAAGGAGTTTTTTCAAATGAGGAACATGATTTCCGTATGCCGTAAGTGCTTTTCGGACTGCGTCCACGCAGAAGAAAAAGCATGGATTGGCTGGATTATCTGGTTTACTAGATGGGAAAGAAAATCTGCTTTTGCAATGGATACTTTGCCTGTCTGAAAACAGACAGCTGTGCAATCCAGGACAATGCGGTTGAAATTGTCCAAAAGATGCACGATGCGGAAACGGAGTCAACAGTGCAATTAGCGCTGCGTTGGACAGATTGGAAAAGCAAGGTAAACCGATAGGATATTTCGCAGCATATGCTTTGAGGGATGCCTCCGCGACACGCTATATCGAACAGGGATGAAGTCCGCAGACATTAAAAATATTTTAGGACACAGCAGCCTTGCAATGACAATGGATTTGTACAGTCACGTCTTACCCAATACGAAACAAAAGGAAATGGATAATTTACGAATCGTTTTATAGAGATATCGGCGATGCAAGATGCCGCCTTTTTCCATACCCCGATTTCTACCCCATATTTATAAAATATAATGTCAAATACAGACAGAAACACAGATATCGAAAGTGCTTGACATGGCATTGAAGGGCGCCTATAGGATTCTGTATGTAGCGCCTGAAAGGTTAGAAAGTGCAGGATTTATACAATTTGCGGTCAATGTGGAGATTTCAATGGTTACGGTTGATGAAGCACACTGTATTTCTCAATGGGGACAGGATTTCAGACCAAGTTATTTAAAAATCGTTGATTTCCTGGAGCAGTTGCCAGACAGACCGATTGTCAGTGCGTTTACGGCAACGGCGACAAAAGAGGTAAAATCAGATATTGAATGCATCTTAAAACTGGCTTCCCCAGAGTTTGTGGTAACAGGATTCGACAGGGAGAATCTATATTACAGTGTGGAGCATATCGTAGGAAAGCATAAAGATGATTTTATTATAGATTATATAGAGAAACATCCGAATGAGAGTGGCGTGATATATTGCGCCACAGGAAAAAATGTGGATACTTTGTATGAAAAGCTGCTTGACCGGGGCGTTTCTGTGACCGGTTATCATGCAGGAATGGATAATGAGGTGCGAAAGAAAAATCAGGAAGATTTTATTTATGACAGGGTTCAGATTGTGGTTGCGACGAATGCGTTCGGCATGGGAATTGACAAGTCAAATGTAAGAGTTGTTATTCATTACAATATGCCGCAAAGCATGGAAAACTATTATCAGGAAGCAGGACGTGCAGGTCGTGACGGTGAAAATGCACAGTGCATTCTTTTATTTTCCGCGAAAGATGTGATGATTAATAAATTTCTTTTGGAGAAGAAAGAGTTCGAGGGCATAGATGCCGATGACATTGAACTGATAAAACAAAGAGACGCCCACAGACTTCATGTTATGGAGGGGTATTGTAAAACAACGTCCTGTCTTAGATGTTATATTCTTGAATACTTTGGGGAGAAAACAAAAATCCCATGTGGTAATTGTGGGAACTGCCATCGCGAATACTTGGAGACTGATATGACAAATGACGCAAAGTGGGTGGTTAATTGCATTGCGGAAACGAAAGGCAGATATGGGATGCACATTGTAATCGGAACACTGTTGGGTGCAAACCGCGCAAGATTAAGGGAAGTAGGCGCAATCAATTATAGGTCATACGGTGTTTTGTCACATAGAAATGAGGCAGATATCCGTCTGCTGATGAATCAAATGTTAGAGGAAGGCTATATTATTCAAACCAACGGGAAATACAGTGTGTTGCAAATGGGAGATATCAGTGGACTCAAAGACGAAAATACGCATGTCATTGTCAGAACATTTGCCCAAAAGGAGAATGCCATAAGCAGGATATAAGCTGTTTGAAAGGCTGCGCCAGTTACGATTAGCGATTGCAAAAGAAGAGGCAATGCCGCCATATATCATTTTCAGTGACAAGACTTTGATTGATATGTGTGCGAAAACACCTGTAAATAAGAAGCAAATGCTTACGGTATCAGGTGCTGCAGAGAATAAGTTTAACAAATACGGGGAACGATTTATTGAGGCGATTACAGCATTTCTCTCTGAAAATCCGGATTCTGTTATCAGCATGCAGTCCGAAATCTAATATTCCCGTATCTCAATCGCTGTGTATGTATGGCTGTAATGGTATCCAAGCTTCTCTGCCAAGGAAACAGAAAATTTGTTCTGCGCGTCCCAACTGGGATATAGATTGCGATTCAGGCATTCCAATATCAGTTTGGCGCCGCATATATAGGCAAGTCCTTTTCTGCGATAGCCTTCTTTGGTGTCAATTTCTATTTCGATTCCTTCCTGATATCTGGAATAAGAGGAAGCACCTGACACAATTGTGTTGTTCCTGCAGATTACTGCACCTAATCCGAGTTTGCGGTACATTTCGTAATTGGGGAATTGTGATACTAAATCCGTGCTCCATGCTTGGGATTTACACATTTGATAAAGCGGTTCGTTAATCATGCAAAGTTTATATTCTTTTGGTAAGGAAGAGATGACTTTTTCCAATTTTTTTCTGTCAAAAATGTCCGGCTCTTTTTTGATTGCATAGCGCG
This sequence comes from Lachnospiraceae bacterium UBA7110, assembly GCA_002492295.1. GTDB lineage: Bacteria > Bacillota > Clostridia > Lachnospirales > Lachnospiraceae > COE1. Next base: position 3,995 of record DKYC01000006.1, on the reverse strand, counting down.
AGACTATTTTTGCCTTGTTGCCGTAAAAACGTATGATTGCATTTTGCCAGTCTTCGTTTTGAGGAACCATAATCATGAAATCCTGCTTACACCAGTCAGGTTTGTAAGCCAAAAGCTCTATATTGGACTTTCCTGCAAAAAAGGTAAAATCCCCAAGTATAGCCATTACCGCTGTCGGATAATCAAAATCATCGGCATAAAGCTTTCCCATAATTCCTTGCAAGCAGGACCAAATGAGTGTTTCTTCCCATTTGCCAAATAAGTCTGATATATTTTTATTATGTGTGACTTCATAAATCATCATAACACTCCCTTGTACGTATATTAGCAGAATGTGATTTGTAGTTGACCGGATTGATAAATTTTTGATTTCTATTATGTCCATTGTAGCATAAAAGAAGCGGTAAGTCATTAATAAAGGTTTTCCAAGAGATATCAAAAAAGAAATGTTGGACAAGCTTGCGGAAACAGAAGAAAAAGAGCGGCATTGTATCGCTACTACGGAATGGCAAACAGCACCTATAAGCAGTATTTACGGGAGGATACGGTAAAGTATAAGGAATATATTTTCAAGACCACTTTTGGCGTGCAAATACATCGAAATAAATCATACGATTCCGCCGGTGCGTTTTGATGAACTGTTGCGTCAATTCCTTCCAAAAGCATTGTCGGAGGAATTGAGCGAATGCTTACAATTAAAACGGAGGGTGACGAAAAGGACAAGAACCCGAAAATGCCCATAATCCAACAGTTTATAGAGGCGGAGCTTGAAAGACATGGTCAGCTTTCAAAAGGAATGCCGGATGATAGAGCACCGGATTGGGAAGCATTGGATAGGGCATTTTTGACGATATTAGAGAAGTAGAAATATAAAAAATTGGGAAAATGTTACAATAAACCATTGCTTAAACCATTTTTATATGGTAAATTTATATCAACATACTAAAAAATGTAAAGGAGAACAAGCATATGGCAAACAGATTTGTACTGAACGAAACATCTTATCATGGGGCAGGTGCGGTGAAAGAGATTGTACCGGAGGCGAAAGGAAGAGGCTTTCAGAAAGCATTTGTGTGTTCCGATCCTGATTTAGTGAAATTTGGCGTAACCAAAAAAGTATTGGACATTCTTGAGGGGGAAAAAATGGAATATGAATTATATTCCGAGATTAAGCCAAATCCTACGGTTGAGAATGTGCAGACAGGTGTGGCTGCATTCAAGAAATCAGGTGCGGATTATCTGATTGCAATTGGCGGCGGCTCTTCAATGGATACGGCAAAAGCAATTGGTATTATCATCAACAATCCGGAATTTGAGGATGTCATAAGCCTTGAGGGCGTTGCTCCCACAAAGAACAAGTCAGTGCCTATTTTCGCAGTACCGACCACGGCAGGAACGGCGGCTGAGGTAACAATTAATTACGTTATCACAGATGCGGCAAAGAACCGTAAAATGGTTTGCGTTGACCCGAAAGACATTCCTGTTGTTGCGTTTGTCGATTCCGAAATGATGGCGACCATGCCAAAGGGCTTGACAGCGGCAACTGGTATGGATGCGCTGACACACGCTATCGAGGGATATATCACAGCGGGAGCATGGGAATTATCGGATATGTTCCACTTAAAGGCGATTGAAATCATATCGCGTTCGTTAAGAGGTGCAGTTGACAACACGCCTGAAGGCAGAGAAGATATGGCGCTTGGTCAGTATGTTGCCGGAATGGGATTCTCCAATGTAGGACTTGGTATCGTACATTCTATGGCACATCCGCTTGGCGCGCTGTATGATACGCCGCACGGTGTTGCAAATGCGATTATCCTGCCTACGGTTATGGAATACAATGCGGATGCAACAGGCGAGAAGTACCGTGAAATCGCAAGGGCAATGGGCGTACAGGGTGTAGACAATATGTCGCAGGAGGAGTACCGCAAGGCTGCAATTGATGCGGTAAAGAAGTTGTCGCAGGATGTCGGCATTCCCGAGAATCTGAAAGAGATTGTTAAGAGAGAGGATATTCCGTTCCTTGCACAGTCGGCTTATGACGATGCCTGCAGACCGGGCAACCCGAAGGAGACAAGCGTAGAGGATATTACAAAGCTTTACGAATCGTTAATTTAAAGGAAGCTATTTAAGGTAAAAATATTGTGGCAGGACGCTACCGAATCATAATGGGAATAGCGCCCTGCCACTAATATGTTATTGCTTCCTGTTTTCCAATCGCTTGTCTGCCGCCTGACTAAGCAGCGTATAGGCAGTTGCTGCAAGCGGAATAAAGAATATCATTCCGATAATACCAAAAAGCTTTCCCCCAATCAGGACGGCAATCAGCGTCCAAAGTGCGGACAGCCCGACTGCTCCGCCGACAACCTTCGGATAAATAAACTGGTTTTCGATAAACTGAACGACTTGAAACACAATAATGGAAATAATCGCTTTTAAAGGACTGACCATGAAAATAATAAACGCTCCGACTGCGCAGGAAATGAAGCTGCCAACATAAGGAATGAACGACAGCAGCCCTGTCAGCACTGCGACAAGTCCGGCATAAGGAAGTCCGCACAGGACAAAGGCAAGCCACATCAGACCGCCTAAAATCACAGCTTCTAAGCACTGCCCGCTTAAAAAACCTGCATAAATTTTGCACAAAAGCGTTCCTGCGTGAATCAAGTATTCGGATACCTTCGTCGGCAGATATGCTTCAAACAGCTTTCGGAACTGCCGCTTCACATTCTCTTTGTCAAGCAGAAGGTATGCCATGATGACAAATGCCATGAGCAGGTTTATCAGAATACCGGCAAACGAACCGATTCCGCTTGCGATGGAACCAAGCATGGAACTGACATTGTTTCCGATTATGGAATAGAGGTCTTTACTCGTCAAAAGTTCTTCTATATATTCGAGCAATGCTGTCGCTTCGGGATATTGCGCAAGCTGGGACAGCCACACGGGAATTTTTTCCTGTAAAAGTGTCCCAATGCTGATTAGGGACGCGGCAATTTGCGGTACAATTGTCATGCAGGTCAGTGCAATTACGGCAAACAACAGTACAAGCGTAATAACAAAGCTTGCCGCTTTCGCATCCGTGTCTTTCTTTCTATACTTTTTATATAATTTTTGCAGAATGCGTTGTATTTGCTGCATCGGAACGTTGAGCACAAATGCCATTACCGCACCGATAAAAATCGGTTGAAGCAGGTCAAAAAAGGCAGTCAGAAATACGCCGACTTTTGACAGATTCATTAAGAGAAAGAACAATGTCACGCCAAAACCAGTACCGATTAAAATATTTTTTAATGATTTATCCATAGCTTATTTCCTCATTTCGATATCATTGGATATTGTTTTCTGCATTTACATGAAAATTCATACCGCCAGCGTTTGTTTTGCCCTTGTTTGCGGTACATTTTGCGGAAGCTGGCAATAAAATCGCAGACGAGTAAAATGGAAAAGACAGCAGCCAGACTGTTTAATACGGTATATGGCAGCATCTGCACGTTGTATAAAACAGGTTCCATGATATAGTCCATGAAAAATACAATAATTCCGGCAAAACCGATACTGGTGGGAACTGATGTGTATTTTGTAAAGTGCAGGGGTATCCATTCATAATTCCAGTAGGAAAAACCGCAGATGTGCTCTACCGTCTTTCCGAGAATAATTTCACCGATACTGACTAATAGCATCATTAATATAAAGTATGAGAAATAAACCCCAAATTTATTAGAAAGCTTTTTGGAAAGCCATTTTTTAGGAGTCCCGAAAATGAAATAAATTCCGACAACTGCCAAACCGTAACCCAGCAGAAACGGCAGACTCATGTTTCGGTTGTCAATGCATTTTTGCGTGAATGCAAGCCATACATTTTCGACACAAAAGCCCAAAAATGAGATTATGGTGATTGTCAGCAAATAAGTTGCAAGTGAATATTTCAAGAATATCCCTCCTGTGGAAAATTGTGTTTTATTTATATGGATATTTGATAATCGTATCACTTT
>DKYC01000107.1:1216-4854 GCA_002492295.1 Lachnospiraceae bacterium UBA7110 | reverse complement strand
CAGAGGGAAGAAGAAAAGGGTTGATTACCTGTTGTTTTACAAACCTAATATTCCGCTTGCCATTATTGAGGCAAAGGACAATAACCATATGCCCGGCGCAGGTCTGCAGCAGGCGATTGGCTATGCGGATACGCTTGACATTAAATATGTGTATTCCTCTAACGGGGACGAGTTTGTTGAGCAGAACTTGATTACCGGAGAAGTGCAGAATGTTCCGCTTGATGCATTCCCGTCCCCTGATGAACTGTATGCAAGATATAAGAGGGATATGGGGATTTCAGATGTGGGCGAGAAAGCCATGCTTTCGCCTTATTATTGGATGCCAGGGTATAAGAAACCACGTTATTATCAAAGGATTGCAATTAACCGTACAGTAGATGCGGTGGCAGGAGGAAGAAACAGAATTCTTCTCGTCTGCGCAACTGGAACAGGTAAAACTTTTATGGCTTTCCAAATTATTTACAGGCTGTTACAGGCTGGAATCAAGAAAAAGGTTTTGTTTCTTGCTGACCGCAATAATCTTATTGAACAGACAATATCAGGTGACTTTAAGCCTTTTGGCGGAAAAATGACAAGAGTGGAAAACAGAACACTGGACAGTGCCTATGAGGTGTACTTGTCGCTATACCATCAGCTTTCCGGCGAGGATAATTTAGAAACATTCAAGCAGTTTAAGCCGAACTTCTTTGACCTTATTGTGATTGATGAGTGCCACAGGGGGAGTGCAAAAGAGGAGTCGGCATGGAGAAAGATTCTTGATTATTTTTCATCAGCAACGCACATTGGCTGTACTGCAACGCCGGTTGAAACAAAACAGGCATCGAACCAGACCTATTTTGGCGAGCCTGTTTATGAGTATTCTCTAAAGCAGGGGATTAATGACGGTTTCCTTGCACCATATAAGGTGATTCGTGTGGGGCTGGACAAAGACCTTGTGGGATACAGACCGGAGGCGGGAAAAACGGATGACAAAGGGTATGAAATCGCTGACCGTGAGTATAATATTAAGGATTTTGACCGCACATTAGTTTTAGACCAGAGGACAAAGACTGTTGCGGCGAAAGTGACGGAGTTCCTGAAAAAAACAGACCGCATGAGTAAAACCATTGTGTTCTGCGTTGACGTGGAACACGCTGAACGGATGCGGCAGGCACTGATTAACGAGAACAAAGACCTCTACAAAGAAAATAACAAATATATTATGCGGATTACCGGGGATAATCAGGAAGGCAAGGAACAGCTTGGAAACTTTATAGACGAGGACAGCGATTATCCGGTGATAGCGGTTACAAGCAGGCTGATGACAACGGGTGTTGACGCTAAGATGTGCAGACTGATTGTGCTTGACAATAATTTCAGCGATGAACATGGTATGACGGAATTTAAGCAGATTATCGGGCGTGGGACGAGGCTTTTGGAGGAAAAGGGCAAGACCTACTTCACAATCATGGATTTTAGGAATGCAAGCCGCTTATTTGCGGACAAGGACTTTGACGGAACGCCGGACGTGGTAATTGATATTCCGGATGGGGGAGAGATGGTTGATCCGCCAGTAAATTTAGTTGATTCGTTATCAGAGATGGAGAACGATGAACCAATTCAAGACGTACAGAATATTCCGGTTGCATCGCCTCTTGTTACGCCGCCGGACGGGGATATGCCGAGGAAATACTATGTAAGCGATGTAGAAGTGACAGTTATTTCGGAAAGGGTGCAGTACATAGACAAAGATGGGAAACTGATAACGGAAAGCCTGATTGATTACACAAGAAAGAACATTCTAAGCCAGTATGCAAGACTTGATGATTTCCTGAGCCGGTGGACTAAGGCGCAGAGGAAACAGGCAATCATTGACGAACTGAAGGAGGAGGGCGTTCTTTTGGACGCAGTGCGAGAGGAAACCGGAAAGACGGACATTGACGATTTTGACTTAATTTGCCATTTGGCATATGACAAAGCGCCGCTTACAAGGGTTGAGAGGGCAGACAATGTGAGAAAACGGGGTTATCTGTACAAGTATGTGGAACTTGCGCAGAAGGTGCTTGGCTCATTGCTTGACAAATATGCGGATGAGGGCATTCGGGACATAGAAGATGCGAAGGTTTTGCAGTTAAAGGAATTTGCCGGATACGGCAGCCCTATGAAGATAGCAAAGGCTTTCGGGGGCAAGGAAGGATATCAGCAGGCAGTCAGGGAACTTGAAAACGAGATTTTCAGCGCATAGGAAACTGCTGACGGTTTCATGATCGGAGGATATACAGAGCGATGGCAGTAATAAATTTTGTAAAGCGTGTGCAGGACGTGATGCGGAATGACGCAGGCGTAAACGGCGATGCACAAAGGATAGAACAGATTGTATGGATACTGTTTCTGAAAATTTATGATGCAAAAGAGCAGGAATGGGAATTTGTCAATGATGATTATAAATCAATTATCCCGGAAGGGTGCAAATGGAGGAACTGGGCAGTGGACGAAAAGGACGGTGATGCGCTTACAGGCGATGCGTTATTGTCTTTTGTAAATAATACGCTTTTCCCAACACTTAAAAATTTGGAAATTGACGAGAGTACGCCTATGAGCCAAGTTATGGTACGGTATGCCTTTGAAGATGCAAATAATTACATGAAAGACGGCATACTTTTAAGGCAGGTTGTCAATATCATTGATGAGATTGATTTTACCGAATATGAGGAACGCCACGCATTCGGCGGCATCTATGAAAGTTTTCTGAAAGATTTGCAGAGCGCCGGAAATGCGGGGGAGTTTTACACGCCGAGAGCCGTAACGGATTTTATGGTGGCTGTGGTAAAACCGAAACTGGGAGAACGGATTGCCGATTTTGCCTGTGGGACAGGCGGATTTTTAGTGTCCGCCCTGAATGCGTTGTATGAGGATGCACAGAAAAGTAATGAAAACAGAGAAATCTACAATAACAGTGTTTATGGGGTGGAAAAAAAGGCGCTCCCACATATTCTTTGTGTGACGAATATGTTGTTGCATGATATTGACAACCCAGAGATTATCCACGGAAATACGCTGGAAACAGATTATAAAGAATACCGGAAGCAGGAGAAATTTGATGTGGTGCTGATGAATCCTCCTTATGGCGGAAATGAGAAAAACAGCGTAAAAGCGAATTTCCCGATGGAACTTAGGAGTTCCGAAACGGCGGATTTATTTATGAACATCATTATGTTCCGGTTAAAGAAAAAAGGACGCTGCGCAATCATCATTCCTGACGGGTTTCTGTTTGGCACAGACAATGCAAAGGTCAATATCAAGACAAAGCTGCTTACAGAATTTAACCTGCATACAGTTGTGAGAATGCCGTCAAGCGTATTTGCACCCTATACAGGCATTACTACAAACATCTTATTTTTTGACAATACAAATCCTACGAAGGAAACATGGTTTTACCGCATTGATATGCCGGAGGGGTACAAGCATTTTTCAAAAACAAGACCGATGAAACTGGAGCATTTTGCGGAGGTATTGGATTGGTGGGACAACCGGGAGGAGATTGAGATAGACGGTTTTCCAAAGGCGAAAAAGTATTCTGCTGAAACGCTTTTGAATGAGATGAACTGCAACCTTGATTTGTGCGGTTACCCACATGAGGAGGAAGAAATCCTCGCACC
>DKYC01000107.1:791-925 GCA_002492295.1 Lachnospiraceae bacterium UBA7110 | reverse complement strand
GCATGAGGAGGAAAAAATCCTCGCACCTTTGGATTTGATAAACCAGTATCAGCAAAAGAGGGCGGAACTGAATGTGGAGATAGATGAGATATTGGGGCATTTTATATCCATTTTAAAAAGTTGTGATGAGTAAT
>DKYC01000107.1:0-464 GCA_002492295.1 Lachnospiraceae bacterium UBA7110 | reverse complement strand
TGAGTAATAATGATTGGGGGAATGCTTTAATGGATGTAAACAAATTTTTGGGATTATACTGGCGAAATTATATTTTGTTGGAAAAGGAATTTGCAGAAACACTTGAATATATAACATTGGATACAGATAATTATAATGTTTATTCTGCAAAATATATTAAATTATTATTGCAAATCGGAAGTGAGATAGACATAAATGCAAAATTGTTGTGCAGCCAGTACAACGCACAAAGCCGAGCAGAAAATATAAATCATTATAGGAGTGAGATTACAGGTAATGAAGCAGATTTTTGTAATACAAAGGTAAATATTATACAGCATTGCAATCTGTCATCATTTATGCCTTGGGAAAGTTGGAGTCAAGGGAATAATCCGGATTGGTGGATTGCATATAATAAAGTGAAGCATGAGCGGTTTCGGACAGGTAATATTGGCGGAAATACGAAAGAATATTATAAATTTGCT
>DKYC01000119.1:14862-15189 GCA_002492295.1 Lachnospiraceae bacterium UBA7110 | reverse complement strand
AAACTTTTATGAATCCGCTTCTGCCAGTTTCTCCTTTGGTTCCTTCACCGTAAACGTAATTTTTTCATTCCTGACTCCCGCTGAAACGACGTCACCTGCTTTCACCCTGCCCTCAAGAATTGCCGTCGCAAGCTCGTTTTCCACGACATTCTGGATTGCCCTTTTAAGCGGTCTTGCGCCCATCTTCGGATCGGAATGCTTCTTCACGAGATATTCCTTGAGTGTTCCGGTCAGCGTCAAATCAATATCCAGCTGCGCCTTACAGCGCTCGCACAGATTTTTGGAGAGCAACGTAATTATCTGCTTCATATCCTGCTGTGTCAGCGG
>DKYC01000119.1:14266-14570 GCA_002492295.1 Lachnospiraceae bacterium UBA7110 | reverse complement strand
CTTCATATCCTGCTGTGTCAGCGGATGGAATACCATGATTTCATCAATACGGTTGATAAACTCCGGCTTAAATAACCGCTTTACCTCCTCCATGACGTTCGACTTCATTTTATTGTAATCCGCCTTCTCATCCTTTACTGTCGCAAAACCTAAATTCTTGGGATCAACAATCCGCTTTGCCCCCGCATTTGAAGTCATGATTAATATCGTATTTTTAAAGCTTACCTTCCTACCCTTTGAATCGGTAATATGCCCGTCGTCAAGAACCTGCAGCAGAATATTGAATACATCAGGATGCGCTTTT
>DKYC01000119.1:0-13978 GCA_002492295.1 Lachnospiraceae bacterium UBA7110 | reverse complement strand
TTGAATACATCAGGATGCGCTTTTTCAATCTCGTCAAATAGCACAACTGAATATGGGTTCCGGCGCACCTTCTCGCTAAGCTGTCCTCCCTCCTCAAAGCCGACGTATCCCGGAGGCGATCCGACCATTTTCGATACAGAATGCGATTCCATGTACTCCGACATATCAACGCGGATTAAAGCATTTTCGGAACCGAACATTGCCTCCGCAAGCGCCTTGGAAAGCTCAGTTTTTCCGACACCTGTAGGACCTAAAAACAGGAAAGAGCCAATCGGACGGTTCGGGTCCTGAAGCCCTACGCGCCCGCGCTTCATTGTCTGCGCGACTGCCGTTACTGCCTCATCCTGCCCAATCACGCGCTTATGCAGAATGCTTTCCAGCTTCAAAAGCCGCTCGCTCTCTTTTTGCGTTAATTTTTTAACAGGTATCTTTGTCCAGTTTGCAACAACCTCCGCGATATCGTTTTCCGTTACCACAAGATTTTTCTCTGTCTGCGTTTTCTCATATCTGCTGTATGCCTTATCATATTTTTTTATCAGTTCATCCTGCTTCTGCCGAAGCTCCGCCGCCTGCGTATATGCCTCCATCCGGATGGAGCGCTCTATCTGCAAATCAAACCGCTTAATCTGCTCCGTCATCTCTTTAAAATTGTCAGGCAGATGCATGTTTTTAAGCTTAATTGCCGCCGATGCCTCATCAATCAGATCAATCGCCTTATCAGGCAGGTTTCTGTCATTGATATAACGGTCGGAAAGCTTTACGGCAGCCTCAAGTGCCTCATGCGTAATCGTCACCTGATGGTGCTCCTCGTACTTATAGGCAATGCCCTCAAGAATTTCCACTGCCTCGCTTTCCGTCGGTTCCTCCACCATGACAGGCTGAAACCTACGCTCCAGCGCAGCATCCTTTTCAATATATTTACGGTATTCGGCAACTGTCGTTGCGCCAATCAGCTGGATTTCACCCCTTGAAAGCGACGGCTTTAAAATATTGGACGCGTCAATCGCTCCCTCAGCGCCGCCCGCCCCAATCAGCGTGTGGATTTCATCCAAAAACAGGTAAATATTGCCCGCGTCAATAACCTCTTTGATTACCCTTTTGATACGCTCCTCAAACTCGCCGCGGTATTTCGATCCTGCAACCATTCCTGCAAGATCCAGCGTCACAACACGCTTGTTTTTCACGGTATCCGGCACATCGCCATTTACAATCTTAAGCGCGAGTCCCTCTGCAATCGCGGTCTTTCCGACGCCCGGCTCGCCAATCAGACAGGGGTTATTTTTCGTGCGCCTCGAAAGAATCTGCACCACGCGCAAAATCTCCGTTTCCCTGCCAATCACGGGATCCAGTCTTCCATCTTTTGCAAGCTGCGTCAAATCCCTGCTGTACTGGTTCAAAGTCTGCGTAACGCCGTCCCTTTTCTTCTTCCTTTTGCTCAAATCATCCTTATGCTGGTTAATATCCTCGCCCATCGCAATCAGCGTATCCATATAAAGCTTCTGCACGTTAATGCCGATTGTATTCAAAAGCCTTAAGCCTACATTTTCCCCTTCCCTTAAAATGGCTAAAAGAATATGCTCCGTACCCGTAAGCTGGCTTTTATATTTATGTGCCAGCCTGTGGCTTTCCTCCAGTATTTTCGCGGCACGCGGCGAATAGCCGTCCCGTTCCATCGTTGCAACATTTCCTTCCGGTGCAATCAGCTCCTTAATCATACTGATTAACTGCACATCATCAACACCGTTGTCCGCAAGCACCCTCGCCGCAACACCCGTCTTTTCCCTGACAAGCCCCACAAGAATATGCTCACTTCCGATATAACTCTGGCGCAAATCCCTTGCCGTCTTTGCAGCCTTCTGCAAAGCGACCTTCGCCTTATCCGTATACTGCTGCATTTCTATCCTTTACTCCTTTCACTGCTCTAACTTCTCATAATCCTCATATATTTCATCAATCAGTGCATGCACCTCGCTGCGCGAAATCCTCTTGCAGCTGCTCTTTGCCAAAATCACCTGCATCTGCCGCTTCAGCTCCTCAAGCGCCTGCATTTTATCAATATCCACGGCAATCACTGCACCTTTTCTGCGGTCCACCTTGACAAATCCCTCCTGCTTTAACACAGAATACGCCTTGTTGACTGTATGCATATTGATTCCGATTGTATCCGCAAGCTGCCTCACCGAAGGAAGCGCATCCCCCTCCTGAAACTGGGATGTCGCAATTCCGATTATAATCTGGTTACGAAGCTGTAAGTACAATGCCTCATCACTGTTAAAATCAATTTCTATATACATCTGTCCTCACGCTCCTTTCCTTTTATCGGTTGTTATACGAATTATAGCACAGGAAAAACAGATGTACAAGCAAAAAGTACAAAGTCCTAAACGGAACCGTTACTGTGGTACTGCAACCTTATCCAGTATTCCCGTCAGATGCGCAATCGTCACGCCGTAATTTGTCATCGGTATACCCTGTACCCTTGCCCGCTCCACTCTCGATAGAACGTATTTTCTGTTAAACATACAGGCACCGCACTGAATCACCAAATCGTATCCGGACAAATCCGCCGGAAAATCCGTCCCGCTCTTATGCACGACTTCCAGTCCCTGTCCCAAACGCTTTTTTAGCATACGCGGAATTTTAACACGCCCGATATCCTCCGAAAGCGGCGCGTGTGTGCAGCATTCCGCAATCAGTACCCTTGAGTCCCCCGTGAGCGCGTCAATCGCCTTTGCCCCCTCCATATAATAAGGCAAATCGCCCTTATACGCGGCAAAAAGCACGGAAAAGGAGGTCAGCATACTCTCCTTGGGCTTCTTTTCATACACAGTGCGAAACACCTGGGAGTCCGTAATTATCAATTTCGGCGGATTGGCAAGACGCCTTAATCCCTCCGTTATTTTATCGGCAGTAACGCTCACTACAATACATTTTTTATCCAATAACTCCCTGATTGTCTGGACCTGCGGCAAAATCAGCCTTCCCTTCGGCGCCTGAATGTCCTGCGGCATCACAAGCAGAACCACATCATCCTCACCGACAAGCGTTCCCGTAATCAGGCGCGCATCAAAATCCTCCGGAACAAGACGCGCAAGCCCCTCCCTTACCTTGTCCATACCCTCGCCCGTCACCGCACTGACAATGACGGGCAGGATACCTGCCCTTTTATTAGCTTCGCTGCAAATCTGCCGCAGTACTTCCGGTTCCCTGCTGTCCGATTTCGTGACAACGGCAAGCACAGGCGTATTCTTTTCCCGGAAAAACCGAACCCATTCCAGTTCCTTGTCCATATCCGGACTGTCAAAAATTATGACACCAATGTCACTTTTTTCAGCGGCAAGTCTTGTCTTCTCCACCCTGCTTTTGCCCAAAACACTGTCATCATCAAAACCTGCCGTGTCGATAATGACACACGCGCCAAGCGGATGAATTTCCATCGGCTTGCTCACAGGATCTGTTGTCGTTCCCGCCACATCTGACGCAATGGATACCTGCTGCCCCGTAAAGGCATTCACAAACGAGGACTTTCCGCTATTTGTTTTTCCAAAAATGCCGATATGCAGGCGCACACTGCCCGGCGTTTCATTCAGGTTTCCCATCATATTCCTCCATTCCGGTTCCATTTGCGTTAAAACCGGAAATCCCGTGCTCCGCCTTCAATGTCATGGATATATTGTGCCGCCCGCTCCCGTACCTTTGGATTCGGTATCTTTTCAAGCTCTGTTTCAATCAGCCCCGTGCCAAGCTTTTTCGTATCCTCACTTGCATAATCCTCAAGATATTCCTTTAATGTCATCAGCGCATTCGGATGACAACAGTTTAAAATCTGCATATTTTTACAAAGCGTCATAAACCGGTCGCCTGTTCTTCCCTCACGGTAGCACGCCGTGCAAAAGCTTGGAATATAACCAAGCCTTATCAGCCAGTTTATCACCTCGTCAAGACTGCGCCTGTCGCTCACGTCAAACTGCTCGCTTGTACTGTTGTCTTTTTCAGGCTCCGCATAACCGCCCACGCTTGTGCGCGACGCCCCGCTGATCTGCGATACGCCAAGCGGCAGCACCTTCTCACGTAATTGCTGACTTTCCCTTGTGGAAATAATCATTCCCGTATAGGGCACACTGATACGTATGAGTGCGCATATTTTTGCAAAAGTATCATCACTGATTCCATTGTCAAAATCATCCGGATTAATGTCATCCGCAGGTTTCACACGGGGAACGCTGATAGTATGCGGTCCGACGCCGTGTACCGCCTCAAGGTGCTCCGCATGCATCAAAAGTCCCGCAAACTCATAGCGGTACAGCTCCAAACCAAACAAAACGCCGAGTCCGACATCATCAATGCCGCCCTCCATCGCCCGGTCCATCGCCTCCGTATGATATGCGTAATCATGCTTCGGACCTGTCGGATGCAGTCTTTCATAGCTCTCCTTATGATATGTTTCCTGAAAAAGAATATACGTGCCGATTCCGGCATCATGAAGCTTTCTGTAATTTTCCACTGTTGTCGCCGCAATATTGACATTGACACGCCGGATTGCACCGTTTTTGTGCCTGATGCCGTAAATCGTCCGAATACACTCCAAAATATACTCAATCGGGTTATTTACAGGGTCTTCGCCTGCCTCGATTGCAAGACGCTTATGCCCCATATCCTGTAGCGCCGTGACTTCCTTTACAATCTCCTCCTGGGTCAGTTTCCTGCGTGCAATATGCTTATTTTTCAGATGGTACGGACAATATAGACAGCCGTTTACGCAGTAATTGGAAAGATACAGCGGTGCAAAAATGACGATGCGGTTACCGTAAAAATCATTTTTAATCTGGTTTGCAAGCGCATATATTTCCTGGATTTTCTCCTCATTCTGGCACGCAAGCAGTACCGACGCTTCCCTGTGGTTTAGCCCCTTTCTCTGCCTTGCTTTCCCAATAATTGCGTCCACAAGCTCCATATTGCCACAATTTTCATCCGCATACGCCAATGTTTCCTTGATTTCTTCATCGGCAATAAATTCTTCTGCTTTCAATGAATTTACGTTGTACATCTTAATCCTCCCTCCTAAAATCCCCTTTGTCCACAACAATCTGATATCCGATATCTGTCATTCGCCCTTTCAGATTCTGGACGCTTTCAGCCGCCTCATCACCCATGCAGAGCTTATGATTATAAAGCTGATACTTTTCCCGCACCTCCACTGGGGAAAGATTGGGCATCACGACATTTGCCCCCGCCTTGATTCCAAGCTCACGTCCCATAGGGTGAATCGTCCCAAGCGCTGTCGTCGCAGGCAAAAGCACACGCGGATTCATGAGCCGTATAATACTTATAAGCCGCAGTGTCATTTCCAGCGTCCCTGCACGCCCGCCGGCAAACGGCGTATCCTTATGCGGGATAAAAGGTCCGATTCCGACCATATGCGGTTCCAGTTCCCTGATAAACCGCAAATCCTCATAAATAGTATCAGACGTTTGAAATGGCGAGCCTACCATAAAGCCCGCCCCTACCTGATATCCGATTTCCTTTAAATCATACAGACACCGTTTTCTGTTTTCCAAATGCATTTCTTTTGGATGAAGTTTCCTGTAATGTTCCTCATTTGCCGTCTCATGACGCAGCAGATACCGGTCCGCGCCCGCGTCAAAATACGCCTGATACTGCGCACGGCTCTTCTCACCGATTGACAATGTTACTGCACAGTCACCAAATTTTGATTTTATATCATAAACCAGTTCGCAAACCTTATTTTCGGTAAAAAATTCATCCTCACCGCCTTGTAGAACAAAAGTCCTAAACCCAAGTTCATAACCGTCCCCGCAGCATTCCATAATCTGCGCTTTCGTCAGCCGATAGCGCTGCGCTTTCTGATTTCCACACCGGATGCCGCAGTAAAAACAGTTGTTTTTACAATAGCTTGTAAATTCAATCAGACCCCGTATATAGATGTCCGTTCCGTAGATACTGTCAGCCATACGTCTTGCGCGTTCTTTTAAATAATCCGTTTCTTCCAAATCATCGCTTAAAAGCAATAACGAAAGCGCATCCTTTGACAGTCCGCCTCCGGATTCCAATCTGTCAACAATCTCCTTTAACATATGTCCCACACAAACCACCATGCAGCTTTCACATTCCTGCTTTGATAAAATAACAATCCTTTACAAAATAACAATACTTTACAAAATAACAATACTCGCATTCTTGATATCCGACAAATCGTAAGTGTTTCCCGACTGGATACCTACAACCTTCGGCCGGAGCACATATTTCGGATTGTTCGCCACCACTCTTGCCAGCTCTCCCGTACTAAGCTCCACATCCGTTCCCACCGGGTACAAAATCACACTCTCCAAAAAGCTTCTCATAACATCAATATCAAGCTCCGACGTCATGGACATAATCATCTCCACCGCATCCCGCGGCGAAAACGGCTTTTTGTACGGGCGTTCCGTCACCAACGCGTCATAAATATCCGCGACAGATATGATGCGTGCAAAAACATTGATTTTGTCCGCTCCTACTCCCATAGGATACCCTTTGGCATTCATCTTTTCATGATGCTGCAAAACGCCCATTTTAATTTGATTGGATAAGTCATCCTTGTCTTTCAAAATACTGTATCCGAAAAGAGAATGCTGCTTCATCATCTTAAACTCATCATCCGTCAGCTTTCCTGCCTTGTTCAAAATCTCATTCGGAATTTTTGATTTCCCGACGTCATGCAAAAGCCCTGAGATGCCGATTTCATACACGTCGCCCTCACTCAGTCCATGCTTTTTTGCCACAATCATCGCCATTGTAGCAACGTCAACACTGTGCTTAAACGTATATTCGTCGCTTATCTTCAGTGCGCTGATATCCACTGCAAGCGCATCATTGCTGTTAATTGCCTTCATCAGGTCGTCGGTGATGTTCTTCGTCGTACTCGTAAACCCTGCCGATTCCGTATCATTATATAAATATTGTATGCCTTCCGCAACACGCGCCTTTACACTCGCGGATAAATTTACCTTTGCCCTGTCCTGTATGGTGTTTTTTTCGATTACCTTCTGCACTGCCGCGGAAACCACGACACTGCTGCTGTCATTCTCTTCTTTTTTCTCGTCCTCTTCCCCTTCACGGATATAAACGCCGCCAATCCCCATCTTGAGCAGCGCATCCTTGTGAAAAGTATCCATCGGCGTATTTCTTGCGATTAATATTCTCCCTGCCCTGTCTACAATCGACTGGTCTATAATCATTCCTACCTGCAAAGAACGTGTCCTGACAAATTTTCTTGTTACCAGAGTGCCCACTTCCTCTCGCGTATATTATTCATTCAAGTTAAGGCGTTAAATTGCATACATTATTAGTCTACACTAAAATCCAAATGATGTCTACAAATTTACGGGAAACATTTTACTGCTGTAATATACGCTCTTCTGCATCTGTTAAATCTTATCCGGATTCTCTTCCTGTCAGCACCCCGCTTAATATAATCGTAACCGCCTCTGTCACAGGCGCCGCAAGCCATACGCCCGTCATGCCAAAATACGCAGGCAGGATAAAAATACAGGCAAGCAGCACCACAAACCCTCTCGACAGGGAAATCAGCGCGGAAGCAAACGCATTTCCAATGGCAGTAAAATAAAAGGATGTGATGGCATTGATGCCGCAAAAGAAAAACGATGTCATAAAGAGAAGCATACCTGAGCGCACCATCTCCTGGATTGTGATATCTTTCACAAAAAGACCGCTATACCAGTCCGAAAGCGCCGCCATCACCAAAAAGAGCACCGCACCGATTGCAAGCACAAGCCCGTTTGTCCGTTTCCGCAGCTGCCTCGCAAGACCACGCTCCTTTGCGCCAAAGCAAAAACTCACAAGCGGGCTTACGCCCTGTCCAAATCCTACCACAACCATACTGAACACATACGAAACGTACCCTACAATTGTAAATGCCGCAACACCGTCAACGCCAATCCTTTGCATTATCACATAATTGTACGCAAACATCGCAATCCCCGTTGACATCTCGCCGATAAATTCCGAACTGCCGTTTAAGAGCGTCCTTTTGCACACCGCTGCCGAAAATGAAAACATCCCAAACCGGTACACCGCCGCTTTCTTCCAAAAATAATACAGCAGGCAGCCAAGCGCAGCAAGTGCAGATAAGAGCGAGGCGATGGCAATTCCCGCAATCCCAATGTGCAAAACAGCCGCAAACGCATAGTCCAAAGCAATATTCAACAATACGCTCAAAACATTTACCTTCATAATAAACTGCGGATTTCCCTCGCCTCTGATAAACATGCCAAGACACGAATTGACCACCATCACAATCAGCTCCGGCAGCAAAATACCATAATACAGTTTAAAGTACGCCCGCACCTGTCCCTGTGCGCCCAAAACATCCAAAATCGGCTCAAAAAGCAGCGCCACTGCAATACCCGTCACCACGGAAAACATAACCGTCGTCGCAACGGTCTGGCGAAACGACTGACTGCACGCCGTCCGGTTTCCCGCACCAAATTCCATTTGCGCAAGTGCGGCGCCGCCAACCGACACCATTAATCCAATTGACAAAAAAAGATAGATAATCGGTAACCCTAAGTTCACTGCCGCAATCCCCGCCGCACCGACATAATTTCCGATAAAAAAGCCATCCGCTACGGTAATCAGCGATGTCAGCATCATTGCAACAATGGCGGGAACCGAAAAACGCAAAATTGTCCCTATCGTGTTTTGTCTGATTTTTTCCAAATCCATAAACAAAAACCTCCTGATATGATATTTTCTTTTGAACAGAACTATCATATCAGGAGATAAAAATTAAAACTTCTGAATTTGTGCCTTATCTGCCATATGTTCTTGGAGCCTGCCATTTATTTTACCGGCAGGCAAATATCAAGCTCCATGTACCCAGACTTCTCGTCCACCATACGGTAAATGTCAAACCCGCTGCGGTTGTCAAGCACATACGCCGTCCGTGGCAGCCACACGGTAAAAATGGTCTGATACGCAGCATAGATATGTTTTCCTAATCCCTTATAGGAATACACGACACACTTTCCTCCCGCAAGCGTGCAGATATTTTCAAACGGCGCATCGTCCCCCACGCTCATACAGATATCATAGAGGCAGCCATCCTTATCGGTAATCGCAGGATCATCAAACGTCCGCTCAAAAAACAGCGTATCATCCGTCACATATTCCCGGTACTTCTCCATAAAGTCGTGCCACTGCCCGCTCAAATGGCGGTAGCTGCCAATTCTGCGCTCATATATCACATGGTAATCGGGCAGCATCTGAACCGTAATCTTTCTGTCGCACTCCGCAAAGCTCTCCATTTGACTGTATGTATTGTGAAAAAACGGATGCCGTATCGTCTCCTCATAACTGTTCCTGCGGAAATTGACTGGATTGGTCTGATATTTCTGCCGAAAGAGCCAGCTATAATTGGACGGACTGTACCCAAACGCATATCCGATATCCGTAACGCTGCGCTTTGGCTCAACCTTTAACCGAAACGCACTCTGCTCCACCTTCATCCGCCTGATAAACGCATACACGCTCTCCCCCGTCTGTTCCTTAAACATCCTGCTAAAATAATACTTGGAAAAATGACAGTGCGCCGCCACATCCTCCACCGACAGCTCCTCACCGATATGCTCCAAAATATAATCAATCGCATGACTGACCGTTTCGTTTGTAATCGTAACCATTCGTCTACCCCATCCGAAAATCAGACAAACCCAAAATTCCCCATCCGCTACAGGAATACTATAATCCCTCCCCTCAACACTTGTCAATCTTACCGTGCCACTCCATCCCATGCGGAGTGCCTACACCTTGAATATCATAATCTGTGTTTTGAGTTCTTCAGCCGAAGAAGTAAGTTCCTCCGACTCCCTCGCCACACTCTCGCTGTTTTCCATCAGTCCATCCGCCTGCTCTACCAGAATATCCGAAGACCTGAGGATTTCTTCAGAACTTGCTGCCTGCTCTTCGGAAATTCCGGCTACATTTCGTGCCACATCTTCTACTTTGTCAACCTTACGCATCATATTTTCAACAAGTCCGCCGACTGCCATAATATTCTCAAAAATAGTGTCAAAGGTTACTACCGCATTTCCTATCAGGGCACTGCTGTCGTTGATGTTTTCAACACTGCTGTTTGCCTGCGTAATAACATCACTGATTAATTCCTGTATCTCCAAAACAAGTTTATCTATGTTCTTTACCGAATCCATGCTCGTCTGCGCAAGCTTTGCAATCTCAGACGCCACCACTGCAAAACCCCTTCCGGCTTCACCGGCGCGTGCCGCCTCTATTGATGCATTCAGTGAAAGTAAATTCGTCTCATCTGCAATCTCTCCGATAGCCCTCGTAATATTGGTAATCTCTCCTGATACACTTCCAACTTCGTCTATCGCTTTCTGCAGTTTCCGCACGGAACCGTCGATATTTTGCATCGCCGTTCCTACATCCTGCATGACGGCTTTTCCTTCTTTGGAAATATCCACGGTCTTTGTCATCCTGTCGCTCATGCCGTTTCCGTCATCCTTTGTCTCCGCCACAAATTCCGCCAACTCCGTCGCGCTCTTTGCAATCTCATTAACAGAAGCGGAAAGCTGCTCAACTGTCTCATTCAAATCTTTCATGGACTGGTTCTGCTTTTTGGAGGCATCATACATATGATTGGAGACATCCTTACTGCCGTCCGCCTGGTCATGAAGCTTGCGGGACACATTCTCTATGGAAAGAATCATAGTCCGCATTGTAGCGATGAATTTCTCCACGCAACGGCTCATGACGCCAATTTCATCATTGTTCCTCGGAGCCTTGTACTCAGCGAAATCTCCTGCTGTCATATTCTTGATGACTTCTGTCAGCTTCTTTACCGGACTGATTACAATATGTACAATCCTTTCAATGAGAATTGTCAATACCAATATGGATATCATGCTGAATATGATCATGATGTTCCTGATAGCATTCAAATCATGATATACCAGTTTTGCCGGAATATAGGAAACAAGTACCCAGTCCGTTCCGGTAATCTCCCGAAACACGGTGATGTTTCCATCCATCTCTGCCAGATTCATATCTCCTGCCAGTATCTTTTCCTCAACATGCTTCATAAAGCTGCTGTCCAATGCGCTTAACCTTTTGGAAATCGCATCGGTATCACGTGAAGCCAATATCGTACAGTCGTTTGCATTGACCAACAGCGACTCTGCTTTATCCATCTTAACGAAACTGTTGACATAGACGCTGACTTTGTCAAGGGACAAATCCATGGAAATGACACGAATATCCTTTGTGTCTGTACGGAGCATGCCGCACACGCTGATGACCGGTTTTCCCTCTGCATTGACATATGCGTCCGTAAATCCAACATTCACTCTTGTCAGGCCATCCCTGAACCATTCTGTCTGTGTCACACCGGCATCCGGTAAGCTGCCATCCTCTGTTCCCGCAGGCGGCTTGGATTTCATTTTTAATGACACATTGCTGACTTTTACGCCTGCCGTGGAACCTGCCGCACCCAGATTGAATTCCATACGCCCGTTTGCATCATCATTATCCGTCATGGTAAATTCATAGTGAAAGGTCTGCTTTGCTGTTGTCAGGTTTACGACCGTATCCTCCAGATAACGCTGATAATCCCTATCCGGTGCCGTGACGCTCACCTTCATTGTCCTGTCCGCATCCGCATAAGCGTCAAATCGGACCTCATATACCGCATTCTGTTTCAAAGGAACATTTGGCTGCACAAACTGCACGCTGTAATCTGCCGTTCCCTCATTGGCAATTTCAAAAGCCACCTCTCCATCCGCAATCTGTGCCGCCGCATCCCCCTCAAGGGCATTGAAAAACATCCAGTCCGTATCATCCGTCAGACTTTCCGCCGCTGTAAAATTCCCGTTGTTGAGGTAGTTACCATCGGCTCCCGGCTCACGCAGCTCGACGCTCTTTGCCGACTTTGCGCGCAGCACTATCCCGTCCATGCCTGCCACATAAAAGCCTTGTGTAAAATTACTGTCATAATCATAGTAAGAATCCAGGAAATCCTGCAGCTGACTGTCGTCAAATCCCATCTGCTCGATTGCCTGCTTGGCAACGCTTACAGATACCATGTTTTGGCTCAGCCATGACTCGATTGCTAAAGCCTGGCTCTCCACGGAGGTCTGCAAAAGGTCATGGGCATCCGTTTTAATGACTTTTTTGGATACACTGTAAGATAATCCTGTCAGCACCAGCATCATTACAACAATAACAGGCAGGATAATTCCAAGAAGCTTCACCTTTATGGAAATCATTTTATTTTCTTTTGTCATCTTTATTCCTCCCGAACCTTATTATTTGTACTGTGCCGCGTTGCTGCTGTCTACCTTTTCAAAAGGTACCAAAATGTATTTTCCATCCTCCGACGCACCCTCTATGCCGTCTATCGAACCTCCGGCAGCAATCCTGTCCGCCGCCTCGATTGCCGCTTCAATCTGTGCGGAGGTTGGCTGATAAACCGTAAAGTCCATCCTGCCCTCCAAAATTGCCTGACAGCCACCCACGGAGGCATCCACACCGAGAAACAATACCGAATCCATATCAAGTCCCGCCTTTTCAAAAGCCGCCACACCGCCGAGCGCCATATCATCATTATTTGCCGCCACACAGTCAACAGGCTGTCCCGTCTTTAAAAACATCTCCATAAGCTCCTGCGCCTTTTCCGTGTTCCAATCAGCATTATCCTCAAAGACATAGTTAATCTTCTTACCGCTTTCCTTGAGGGTCTGCTTTAGTCCCTTTGTCCTGCCTATGGCGCCTGATGCATCTTTTGGTCCTTTTAGAATCGCCACATTAATCTCTTGCTTATTACCATACTTCTCCAAAATGTACTCCGCCTGATACTGTCCCGCCATAAACTCGTCCGATGCCACATAGATATATTTGTCTTTCTCAAGCGCACTGTCTGCCGGCGCATTGTTGATAAATACAATCGGCAAATCACCAGCCGCCGCCTTAATTTCCGTCACGGTATCCGGTGAGACCAATCCGCACAGAACCACGTCCCTTCCGCCTGCCACGGCGCCCTTTACCTGGGCGTCCTGTTCTTCAACGGAATTTTCGGCATACCCAACCTCAAAGGACGCACCCTTTTTGGATGCCTGTTCCTGCAGCCGGCTCGCCCAGTCCTCATAATAATCACCGCTTTCAATTGCCGTATAATACATTTTTGTGCCGCCCGCCGCTGTATTGCCGCCGCACCCGTTTCCAAACAGGACAAGCATTGCCGCTGTCAGAAATATCACTCCATTTTTCCACTTCATAAATAATCCTCCATTCCTGTCAAATCCTTCCAATTCTGATATAGACTGCGTTATTCTTTTATCTGGCGTTTTACCGCCTATTTTACCGCGCTTATATTGAGCCGCCTTCTTTAGAATCCCTCTCCTCAACGCTTGTCAATCTTACTGTCCTGTAAATACTTGCCGCATTGCCAAAATCCCAAATGCATGGTACAATCAATCTATAAAAATCAATCAGCCGCAGGAGGAACGTCTATGCGATTGCTACAGGAATGGTATGTACAGGAAACAAGAGATACGGAAGAAGAAAAGTTCCACCGCCCGCTCAGTGACGAGCAGTTGTTCTTTCACGCAGTCAGCGCAGGAGACATTGATTACGTGCGGCAAAACTGCAAGGAAAAGAAATTTATTGAAACCGAAGGCGTCGGTCTTTTATCCCGTGATGCGGTAACCAATCTGAAATATCACTTCGTCATCACGACCGCGTTTGTGACAAGGCTCTGCGTGGAGGCAGGCATGGAGCTTGAGCAGGCATTCCGGCTAAGCGACTTTTACATTCTCAAGCTTGACGCCCTGAACACCACCGCATCCGTCGCGGAGCTCCATGACCGCATGGTCCTTGATTTTACCGGAAAGATGCGCTTTTTAATCCGAAACCAGGGCGCGTCAAAGCCTATCATCACCTGCAT
>DKYC01000063.1 GCA_002492295.1 Lachnospiraceae bacterium UBA7110 | reverse complement strand
CGCGACAACTGCTTTTTTCTTACTCATGATAAAATCCTCCGTTTCGTCTTTTTCCTATGATATTCATTATATCAAACGCAACTCGGTTTGTATATATGAAAAGACAGGATGCGTATGATAAATGATTAATGCAAGATATTTATTTGGTTTTTCGGGGAAGATATGGTATACTTAATTTTAGATTTGTTTTTGAGGAAAGGCTGAAGGAATGACCATAAATAATCGCTTTGCAAAACCGCCGCAGACTGCATGCGCCAATGTGCGTATCGTAAGGGCGGACGGATTGGATGACGGCGCGGATGTATCCGAGCTGATAAAGGAACATGATATGGAAATAAGCATTAACGGACAGCCCGTGTTTCGGCTTGTCTGCACGCCGGACAGGCTTGTGGAGCTTGTCCTGGGGCGGATTGTCACACAGGGGCTGATAAGGGAATGCGACGATGTGGAAAGCGTTTTTATTTGTGAATCAGGAGCTGCGGCAAAGGTTTGGCTCAAAGAGGGCAGGGAGCTTTTGGAGGGAGATGGCGGACTTTATACGGAACCGACCTGCTGTACGCAGAACAAGCCCTTGGGAAACTTTCGCACCGTGAAAACGCCGGAATTTCTGCCGCGTGCAGTGTATGCGAAGGAGCACATTTTTGCGCTTGCAGAAAAATTTCAGGAGAATGCGTCGCTGCACAGGAAAACGGGCGCTACACATGGCTGTTACCTTTCGTACCGGGGTGTATATCAGGGCGTGTTTGAGGATATCGGCAGGCATAACGCGCTTGACAAAGCAGTGGGGTATGCGCTGGTAAACGGACTGGCGTTTCGGGAATGTATTTTGTTTACGACGGGGCGCGTTCCCGTTGACATGGTGGAAAAAGCTGCGACGGCGGGCATTCCGATACTGGTGTCAAAATCGGTGCCGACCGCCGAAGCGGTGGAGCTTGCGAAGCGCTGCAATCTGACATTGATTTGCAGGGCGTGGCAGGACAGCTATGAAGTGTATTGGGAAGCCGTGTAGGGAATAAACGCGTTAATGTAGGAGAATCAGATGGAAATTGAGGAATGTGTTGATTTATTTTTGAAAAAAGTGACACCCGTGTCAGAAATAGAGCGTGTGCGTCCTACGGAGGCGTGCGGTCGTGTAGTGGCTAATACGGTACGCGTGGAACAGCCGGTGCCTGCATTTCCGAAGTCGGCGATGGACGGTTATGCGGTGCGCGCAGCGGATATTGCGGATGCGTCAAAGGAACAGCCGGTTGCCTTAAATGTTTTAGGGGAAAATTGCGCGGGAGACTGTAACGAGCTTTCCTATATTTCGAGCAGTGCGGTGCGTGTGATGACGGGGGCATATATTCCCGAGGGGTTTGACGCGGTGATACGGCAGGAGGATACGGATTATGGCATGGACAAGGTCACAGTTTATGCGGCGGTAAAGCCTTATGCGAATTATTGTAAAATCGGTGAGGATATGAAGGTGGGCGAGACGGTGTTGGAAAGAAACTGGCAGATTACACCGTTGCACATCGGACTGCTTGCGAGTATCGGGGAGCAGCATGTGAACGTGTACAGACGGCTTCGGGTGGCACTGATTTCCACGGGTTCGGAACTTGTGCCGATGGAGAGGACGGTGCTTAAAAAAGGAGAGATTTACAATAGTATTTTATATATTTTGAAGTCGGCGGTGGAACGGGAAGGGTTTGTTGTTTCCTATGAGAAGGTGTGCGCTGACGAGGAACCGTTGCTGGAGCGGATGCTGCTTGAGGCGGCGGACTGCGCGGATGTTGTGATTACGACGGGCGGTGTGTCGGTGGGAAAGAAGGATTTGCTGCCTGCGGTGCTTGAGAAGGCAGGGGCGCAGCGGCTTTTTACGCGGGCAAATATCCAGCCGGGAACGCCGACGATTGGAAGCATTTTGAACGGGAAGCCGGTTTTGAGTCTGTCAGGAAATCCGTATGCGGCAATTGTCAATTTTGAGATTTATTTTTGGGAGCTTGCGGCGGCAATGACGCACAGGGACAGTTTAAAACCTGTGGTTACGACGGCGGTTTTGAAAAGTGAGTATTCAAAGGTGAACAGATTACGGCGGTTTGTGCGTGCGTATGAGGAGAACGGGGAGGTATTTCTTCCGACGCAGACGCATGCATCGAGCGTGATATCCAATATGACGCAGTGCAACTGTTATCTTGACATTGCGGCAGGCACGGCGCTGTCCGTGGGGGATACGGTGACAGTCAGGAAAATGAGGTTATGCTGAAGAAGTGAAGGTGTAAATATGAACATCAATACGGGAATCCTTGCGGGCGGGAAGAGCACGCGCATGGGGAAAAATAAGGCGCTGCTTACCGTGAATGAACAGCGTTTTATCGATAAAATAGCGGACGAACTTGGCGGCTTTTCACAGGTGCTTATTTCGGCTGCCGAAAAGGGCGCATATGAGGATACAGGGCTTTGCGTAGTGTATGACGAGCATAAGGATATTGGTCCGCTTGAGGGGATTTACCAGATTCTAAAGGCGGCAAGCGAGGAGTACGTTTTTATCTGTGCGGCGGACATGCCGTTTATCACAAAAGAGCTTGTGTCGTATATGCAGGAGTTTATCTGCTCGGATTATGACTGCTATGTGCTGATGGACGAGGAGCATATCCATCCGCTTTGCGGTATTTATTCAAAGCGGATGCTTGAGAATGTGCGTGCGTGTATAGAGGGCGGAAATTATCGGCTGATGAAGCTGCTAAACAGTGTGCGCACAAAATATATTAAGCTGGAATATACTTCCTTTGATAAGAAGGTTGTAAAAAATATTAATACGAAAGCAGAGTATCAGGAGCTTGTGCTGCCGGTTGTTTTTTGTGTGAGCGGTATTAAAGACAGCGGAAAGACAGGATTGATTATCAAGTTGATTAATGAGTTTATCGGGGAAGGATATGTGGTTAGTGTTATCAAACATGACGGGCATGATTACGTGATGGATTACGAGGGAACAGATACTTCCCGCTTTCGCAGTGCGGGGGCAGGGCTCAGCGCGATATTTTCCCCGACGCAGTTTTCGATAAACTGTCAAAGGGGGATTGCGCCAGAAGAGCTGATTGACCTTGTGAAAAAGTCATGGAAATCAGATATTATCATTATCGAAGGCATGAAACAGGCACCATATCCGAAAATCGAGGTGGTGCGCAAGGCAGTTTCCATGACCTCGGTCTGCAGTCCCGAAAATTTGATATGCATTGCTACAGATTGTTTATCCCAAAGTGCAGTACAATGTCCTGTTTATGACATTGATGACATCGAAGGGATTTTTTTGTGCGTAAAAAAATATTTTGGATTGGTGAATAAAATATGAAATTAATAAAAACAGAGGACGCGGTGGGGCATGTGCTCTGCCATGACATTACACAGATTATTCCGGGGGTTGTCAAGGACGCCGTTTTCAGAAAAGGGCATGTTGTGACGCAGGAGGATATTCCGGTGCTTTTGAGCGTAGGAAAAGAGCATCTGTACGTTTGGGAGAAAAAAGAAGGGATGCTGCACGAGGATGAGGCGGCGGAAATCCTGCGGGATATATGTTTGAATGAGGGCATGACAGCGACGCAGCCAAAAGAGGGCAAGATTGAAATTGCGGCGGATAGGGACGGGCTTTTAAAAATTCGTTCGGATGAACTGCGTGCGGTGAATTCCCTGGGTGAAATGATGATTGCGACGGTGCACGGGAATTTTCCGGTAAAGAAAGGGGATAAGCTTGCGGCAACGCGGATTATTCCGCTTGTGATAGAGCAGGAGAAAATGGACAGGGCGCGTATCCTTGCGGGGGAAAAACCGCTTTTGGAAATTCTGCCGTTTCAAAAGTTTCATGCGGGAATTGTTACGACGGGGAGCGAGGTCTTTAAGGGACGGATTGAGGACGCGTTTGGTCCTGTCGTGCGCACAAAGCTTGCGGAGTACGGCGTAGAGGTAATCGGACAGAAAATCGTGGATGACGGGAAAGAGCATATTATTGGCGCACTGCGGGAATTTTTGGCACAGGGGGCGGATTTGCTTGTCTGTACGGGAGGCATGAGCGTGGATCCGGATGACTGTACGCCGGGGGCGATTAAGGCGTTTGGCGCGTCGGTGGAAAGTTATGGCGCACCGGTGCTGCCGGGTGCGATGTTTCTTTTGGGGTATTATGTGCATGAGGGAAAGACGGTTCCAGTGATGGGACTGCCCGGGTGCGTAATGTATGCGAAGCGGACGATTTTTGATTTGGTGTTGCCAAGGATTGTCGCGGGAGAGCATGTGACGGGCGCGGATTTATGGCGTTACGGCGAGGGCGGACTTTGCCTTGGCTGTGAGGAATGCCGTTTTCCGCACTGCAGTTTTGGAAAATAGAATGAAAAGGGCATAGACTGGGAAAGGATGGAAGATATGGGAGAACTGACGCATTTTGACAGCAAGGGTAACGCTGTTATGGTGGACGTGACGGATAAGGAGATTACAGAGCGCGTGGCGGTGGCAGGAGGAAGGATTGCCGTGAACGAGGAGGTTTACGCGGCAATTAAGGACGGTACTGCGAAAAAGGGCGATGTGCTTGGTACGGCGCGGATTGCGGGCATTATGGCGGCGAAAAAAACTTCTGAATTAATTCCCCTGTGCCATCCGCTGATGCTGACGAAGGTAACGGTTGATTTTGCATATGAGGATGGCAAAAGGCAGATAAAATGTATTTGTACCGCGAAGCTTTCGGGAAAAACCGGGGTGGAAATGGAGGCGCTTACCGGGGTGAGTGTGGCGTTGCTTACGATTTATGATATGTGCAAGGCGCTTGACCGCAGTATGCGGATTTCGGATATTCATCTGATTGAAAAATCGGGTGGAAAGAGCGGGCATTTTATTGCGGAGCCGTCCTTTTAATTGGGATAGGCGCTGTTGCGCCTTGAATGGAGGAAAAGATTGAAAATTAAAATTTTCAATCTTACAAGTTTGTGCTTTGAAGCCCAAACTTGCAGGCTATGAAGGGAGCAAGATTATGAATATGAACAACAGATTTTTAAAGATAGCGGCGGTATTGCTGGCGATTGCAATGCTGGCTGGGGCGTGCGCGTCGCTGACGGAACAACAGAGCGGCAAAACGTCAGCGGCGGACGCACCTGTGGGCGCTACGGAGCCTGTGAATAATGTTCCGGTGGAAACGACGGCGGTTGACGGTGGAACTTTGAGTGCGGACGCAAATACGCCGACAACGGAAAAGGTCGAACTGACGATTCTTGCGGCGGCATCTTTGACGGATGTATGCGATGAATTGAAAACGCGGTTTGAGAACGAAAATCCGAATATCACAGTAAATATCTCGTACGGCGGTTCGGGTGCCTTACAGACGCAGATAGAAGAGGGTGCACCTGCGGATGTGTTTATTTCTGCGGCGACAAAGCAGATGACGGCTTTGGATGAAGAAGGACTGATGGATTCGGCTTCCATTGTGCAGCTTTTGGAGAACAAGGTGGTTTTGATTGTGCCAAAGGAAGGTGACACGCGTGTCAGTTCTTTTGCGGATGTGGCGACGGACGCCGTGACGATGATTGGACTGGGGGAGCCGGGAAGTGTTCCGGTGGGACAGTATTCGGAGGAGATTTTTACAAGTCTTGGCATTCTTGACGCTGTAAAGGCAAAGGCAAATTACGGTTCGGACGTGCGTACGGTGCTTTCGTGGGTGGAAACTGCGGCGGTGGACTGCGGCGTTGTTTATGCGACAGACGCGTATACGTCGGAGGATGTCACGATTGTGTGCGAGGCGCCGCAGGGCTCTTGTAAGCCGGTGATTTATCCAATCGGCGTTGTGGCGGCAAGCGAACATCCCGACGAGGCCGCGGCGTGGGTTTCGTTTTTGCAAAGTGATGCGTCGATGGCATTGTTTGAGAATTATGGTTTTTCGGATATGCGGGAGTAAGATTTTGTCCACGGATTTTGAGAGGAGCAGGGATATAAATGGACTATTCACCATTGTGGATTTCAATGAAGGTGGCTTTGACCGCCACGGGCGTCACGTTTATCCTGGGGCTTTTGGCGGCGCGATTCGTGCTTTCCCTGAACAGGATGCGGCTTTTTGCGGACGGAATTTTTTCGTTGCCGATGGTGCTTCCGCCGACGGTGGTGGGATTTTTTCTGTTGCTTTTGTTTGGAAAAAATTCCGCGGTCGGACAGTTTTTTATGCGGATGGGGATAAATGTGCTGTTTACGTGGCAGGGGGCGGCAATTGCGGCGGCGGTGGTTTCGTTCCCGATTATGTACCGCACGTCGCTTGGGGCGTTTGAGCAGGTGGATAAAAACCTGATTTACGCGGCAAGGACGCTCGGAATGTCGGAGGGTACGCTGTTTTTTAAGGTACTCCTGCCTGCGTCGCTTCCAGGGATTGCGGCGGCGACAATCCTTGCGTTTGCGCGGGCTTTGGGGGAATTTGGCGCGACAATTATGCTTGCGGGCAACATTCCCGGCCGGACGCAGACGATGTCGGTTGCGGTCTACACGGCAATGCAAAGCGGTAACCGTGTGCTTGCGTACCGCTGGGTGGCGATGATTATGACGATTTCGTTTCTTACAATTGTTCTGATGAATTATTGGCTGAGCCTTCAGAACAGGGCGTGTATGCGTGAAGGGGGGAACGGGTTCTGATGTCATTGTATGTGGATATTGAAAAGCGGTGCGGGGATTTTCTGCTGCGCGTGCGGTTTGAGACGGAGAATGAAATGTTTGCCATTTTGGGTGCATCGGGATGTGGGAAGAGCCTGACGCTCAAGTGTATTGCGGGGATTGAAAAACCCGACACAGGTGTCATAAATCTGAACGGCGAGGTGCTGTTTGACGCTGCAAAAAAGATTAACGTTCCGACAAGAAAGCGCAATATCGGGTATCTGTTTCAGGATTATGCGCTGTTTCCGCACATGACGGTTTTTCAGAATATTATGTGCGGTGCGAAGGATAAGGACAAGACGCGGGAATATATTGAACGGTTTTTTTTGAAGGGCAAGGAGCGGCTGTATCCTGCACAGCTTTCGGGCGGACAGAAGCAGCGTGTGGCGCTTGCGAGAATGCTTGCACAAAATCCGCGGTTTGTGATGCTTGACGAGCCGTTTTCGGCATTGGACAATTATCTGAAAACGCAGTTGGAGCGCGAAGTCATGAATGTCATGGAATCATTTGAAAACGGCGGGATTTTTGTTTCACATGACCGAAATGAGGTGTATCGGCTGACGGACAGGATTGCGGTGATGGAGCATGGGAGCATTGTCGATATTCAGAGCAAGCACGGGATTTTTGATGCGCCAAAGACACTTGCTGCGACGCTGCTTACGGGGTGTAAAAACATTACGCGGTTAGAACGGAGGAAGACAGGGTATTTTGCATTGGATTGGGGAATTCCGCTTTCGGGGGTTGATGCCGCGGGGGCACCTGATACGGTGTTTTGTTATGCCGGCGTGCGGGCACATTTTTTGGAACCTGTGTGCGCATATGAGCGCGAAGTGGAGAATGTGATTGCGTGTGAGATTTTACGTGTGATTGAGGATACGTTTTCGTTTATTGTACTGTTTACGAACAGGGCGGTGGAGATGAAAACGGGGTATGCGGTAATGACGTATGAACTTCCTAAGGAAGAGTGGCAGAAGATAAAGGATAAGCCGCTGTACTTAAGGGTTCCTGCGGATAAACTGATTTTGATGGAGAAATAAGAGGACGATACGATGAAGGACGGATTTGGCAGGGAAATTGATTATTTGCGTATTTCAGTTACGGACAAGTGTAATCTGCGGTGTCAGTATTGCATGCCGAAACAGGGCGTGGCGGTTTTGCCGCATGAAGAAGTTCTGACGCTGGAGGAGATTTTTCGGATAGTGCGGATTATGGGGACGCTTGGCATAAAAAAGCTGCGTTTTACGGGTGGTGAGCCGCTGGTACGCAAAAATCTTGTGAAGCTGATTGGCGATGTGGACGGTCTTGCAGGAATTTCAGATATTGCGATGACGACGAATGGTCTGCTTTTGGAGGAGCAGATTGATGCGCTGAAGCAGGCGGGACTAAAACGTGTGAACATTAGTTTGGACACGCTTGAACGTGCGGTATTCGAGCAGATTACAGGGTATGACGGGCTTGCACGTGTGCTTGCGGCGGTTGATGCGGCGCTTGACAGGAGGATGCGGGTGAAGGTAAACTGCGTGCCGTGCAGGGAGCTGAATGACGGCGGTATTGAGGCGCTTGCGGGACTTGCGCGGGAGAAGGATGTGGATGTGCGGTTTATCGAGCTGATGCCGATTGGGTGCGGAAAGGCGTTTCGCGGGATTGCGTCGGAGGAGATTTTGGAGCGGCTGGAACGACAATATGGAACGGCGCGGAAAGTATCACCGGAAACGGAGAGCGAAACAGCGCAGCATTATCAGTTTGCGGGGTTTCTCGGACGGATTGGGTTTATCAGCCCGATGTCGCACAAATTCTGCGGAGCGTGCAACCGCGTAAGGCTGACGGTGGACGGTCAGTTGAAACTCTGTCTGCATTATGATAACGGACTTGCGTTGAAGCCGCTTTTGCGCGGCGGTGCAGGGGATGATGAAATCCGGGAGCGGATTGCGTCGGCGGTGAAAGAGAAGCCGAGGGGGCATTCATTCTCGGATGCGGCGATGCAGGGGCATGAAGAGAAACGCAAGATGGTACAGATTGGGGGCTAAGTTGAAAAATTGCAGATTTTTCAACTGGCAAATTTGTGCAGAGTCTAACATACACCAAAAATCTTTTGGCTTTCGGTGTCAGAAATTCGCAGGCTGTTGGAGTAAGGAGGTAATGAGCATGGGAATAATAAAAGCGGTATGTATCAGTGAAAAAAAGGGAACGGCAAAACGCAATATTGGGACTTCTGCGGTGATTGCAAATTACGGGTTGGAAAAAGATGCGCACGCAGGGAATTGGCATAGGCAGGTGAGCCTCTTGTCGTATGAAGCGGTTGAGGCGTTTCGGGCGCGAGGGGCAAAGGTTGCGGACGGTGCGTTTGGGGAGAATCTTTTGGTGGAAGGATTTGATTTTAAGACGTATCCGGTTGGTACGGTTTTTGTGTGCAATGAGGTTGTTTTGGAGATTACGCAAATCGGAAAACAGTGCCATTCGGAGTGTGAAATTTTTCATCAGGTGGGTGACTGCATTATGCCACGCGAGGGAGTGTTTGCGAGAGTGCTGCATGGTGGAACGGTCAGCGTGGGGGATGAGCTTGTGATACGGGAAAAACCGAAGTTTCGGGCGGGCGTGATTACGGCAAGCGATAAGGGCAGCCGTGGGGAGCGCGAGGATTTGAGCGGTCCGGCAGTTTGCGGGCTGCTTGCGGAAAATGGATATGAGATTGTACGGACGGTAATCTTGCCCGATGAGGAGGATGAGCTATATCGGGAGATGGTGCGGTTTTGCGACGAGGATAAGGTTGACGTGCTCTTTACGACGGGCGGCACGGGATTTTCACCGCGCGACTGCACACCCGAAGCAACGATGCGTGCCGCAACGAAAAATGCGCCGGGAATTGCAGAGGCAATCAGGCAGTATAGCCTGGGGATTACGCCGCGGGCGATGCTTAGCCGCGCGGTGAGCGTGATGCGCGGTCAATCGCTGATTATCAATCTTCCGGGAAGCGTGAAGGCGGTGAAGGAAAGCCTGTCATATATTTTGCCGACACTGGCGCATGGGATTGAGATTATGCGCGGGGACGCGGGGGAATGCGGGAGAGAGCGGTAGGCTTGGAAACATGGTAAAAAAACAGACTGTCAAAAATGCCGTAAATAGCGGCGTTTTTGGCAGTCTGTTTTTACTTTAAATAATTTTTCACAAAAATATTGGCATGGACAGATGAGTGTCCATGTGGTTTGCTATACTCATTATAATGAAATACAAAAGAAGCCGGGTACTGTCAGGCGTCTTTTGCATCGGGAGTGTCCACCGTTTCAAACAGGTCGCCTACAGGGCAGTTCAAAAATCTGCTAAGCTTTTCGATATTTTCATAGCGTATGGAGCGTGTTTCGTTATTTATAAGCTTGGAAAAATTCTGATAGCTCATTTCCATCTGCTTATAAAGCCAGTATTTGGTATGATGTTGTTCCTCTAAAATGTCTAAAACCCGCAAACGTACCATTAGGTGTTG
>DKYC01000066.1 GCA_002492295.1 Lachnospiraceae bacterium UBA7110 | reverse complement strand
GACACCTGTACCGAAACCACCTGCGGCTCTATTTCAAATTCCTTTGCCGCACTCAGGACATCCGAGAGGGTTTCCAGCGTAATCAGGCTGATTACGATGACCGTACGCGGATTTTTCTCCCACAAAACACCAAGAACCGCACGCAGGTTTCCAGCGCTTCCGCCGATAAAGGCATGGGTTGCAGCCGGAAGCTTTTCAAGTGCGCCGGGCGCTTTTCCCAAAACAGTATGAAGGTTGTCCGCCCTGAATTTTCTTTGATTCTGCTTTATCAAATCGACTGCGCTTTCCTTGTATTCAATCGCGTAAACGCTGCTGTCCGGATAGCACACTGCTGCCTGTATGCCCACGGAGCCGGTACCTGCGCCGATGTCATACAGCACAGCATTTTTGGGCATCCCAAGCTTTTGGATTGCAAGGGAACGCACTTCCGACTTTGTCATTGGCACATCGCCGCGTATCCATTCACTGTCTTCAATTTCGGGAAACAGACATTCCTTGGGGCAGGGATTTTCGATGACTGCCACAAGCAGGCTGCCAAACGTCCCACAGGACGCCTCCCGAGGTGTCATGCAATAAATCCTTTGCTCCGGATAACCGACATTTTCACCGATATGCAAAATCACCTTATCCAAACCGTAATATTGCAGCTTCCCTGCAAGCTCCCGCAAACCCTGCACGCCGCTAAACAGACAAAACGTATACCGTTCCCTGTCTATCCTGCCAATCGCGTTTTCCTGCCTGCCATGCAGGCTTACGGCTGAAACCTCGTCCCATGATACACCGATTACCGCGCAGAATGCAGACAGGGAAGAAATGCCCGGTATCAGCTCAACCGCATAGTCGTGAAATTCCTCCAACAGCTGTTTCGCGCCACTGTAAAAGCCCACGTCTCCTGACAGAAGGACACAGGCAAACTGCCACCCTTGATTCTCAGTTTGGTTCAGATGTACACGGATTTCCTTTGGCTGATACGCCGCAATCCGTTTTGCGCCACACCCGTCCGCCACCTCAAGCATCCGCTTAGCGCCGAAAATCAAATCGCAGCTTTTCATAAGCTTCGCCGCCCCGACAGTCAGTCCCCCGTAAGTTCCCGTTCCGATACCAATCAGGTATATTTTCTTATTCTGCATGTTTCTTTCGTCCTGCATCTTTCTCCAGCTCCGCTCTCCTGACAGTCACAATGGTATAGTAATGGTATAGCAGCCTGTCGTCATGTCCAAATTGTCTGTTATTTTAAACGTGTGTTTGTTTCCCGGTCCGTAATTTTCTGCCGCGAAGCGCCTCCTTTAACTGCGCTATCCGTTTTCCCGCCTTCATAAATACCTTGGTTCCGGACAGTTTTAACGCAGGTTTCCCTTCATTGTCTGCCCCCCGCTTTTGTCTTGCTCTTTTCACAGCAACTATAGTATACCATTCCCCAGAAAATATGGCTATTCTTTTTATGAAAAATGGATTATAATGGTAAATATAAAATGAACAGAAAGGAGTATCAAATATGGGGTTATTTTTACAGACCGCAATTATTCCGGACTGCGGTGAAGGCGCGGCAAGAAAAGCGGTTGCCGCAGTTGCCGAAAAATATTCGCATCCGATGGAAGAAGGCGGTTTTGACGAAGCAGACGCGTTTCACATTATTGACTTGATACCTAAGGACTGTAAATATCAATCCGCGAAAAATGGCGTCAGTATTTTGTTTAATGAGGACTGTATCGGATATGAATCGCTTGCGAACGCCATTTCCGACGAATTAGGAAAAGCTGTCTTATTATTGTATATATATGATGAAGATTATTGGGGATACTTTCTGTATGACAAAGGTCTGGAGATTGACCGCTTTGTTCCGATACCCGACTATTTCGACACAGTGACACAGGATGAGAAGGCGCAGATGAAAGGAAACGCGGGTATTATTGCAAACTATTTCCATGTGGATAAAGCTTCGATTGAAAAATACCTTGTATTTTGGACGGACAGTATGCGCAGAAACTACAGTGATAAAACGTACGCGGACGACGAGTTCGGGCAGTGTGAAGATTGGCAGATGGCAGATTTTATGAGAAAATTAGGTTATCCTTACGAGTGGTAGGTATGACTGATTTCATAAATAATGCAGCTGCAAAATCATATAAATAAAGGCAGAAGCGAACAAACCAGGTATTTTGGACGCTTCGGAACGGAGGTTTTTATGGGATTTTTAACAGGGAAGACCGCAATTATTACAGGCGCAGGCAGAGCGGTTTTAAGCGACGGAAGATGCGGCTCTATCGGCTATGGCATTGCAACGGCATATGCAAAAGAAGGCGCAAATCTTGTGATTACGGGGCGGAACATGAAAAAGCTGGAAGCCGCCAAGGAAGAACTGGAACGGCTTTACGGCATTCAGGTTCTGATTGTTCAGGCGGACGTGAACGCAGGAGCAGACAACGAAGCGGTTGTCGCAAATGTCGTAAAACAGACGGTTGACACGTTTGGAGGGATTGACGTATTGATTAACAACGCACAGGCTTCCGCTTCCGGCGTGCCTTTGGCAGAGCATACGACAGAGCAGTTTGACCTTGCGCTCTATTCGGGACTGTATGCAGCATTTTATTATATGAAGGAATGTTATCCCTATTTGGCAAAGGCAAAGGGCTCTGTGATTAATTTCGCATCCGGTGCCGGATTGTTCGGCAATTTCGGACAATGTGCATACGCTGCGGCGAAGGAGGGTATCCGCGGACTAACGCGCGTTGCGGCAACGGAGTGGGCGAAGGACGGGATTAATGTCAATATTATCTGTCCGCTTGCATGGACGGCACAGCTGGAGCAGTTTGAGAAGGCATATCCCGATGCGTTCAAGGCAAATGTGAAGATGCCTCCAGCCGGGCATTACGGGGATTCAGAGTTGGAAATCGGGCGCGTCTGCGTACAGCTCGCATCACCGGATTTCAAGTATCTGACGGGAGAAACGCTGACGCTTGAAGGCGGCATGGGGCTTCGTCCGTAATATATAAAAAGGAACCGAAAGGTTCCTTTTTATTCTGATATGGTAAAAGTCTCCGCAATCGCATGTATCTGCGCGCCATATCCTTCTTCTGAATCGATGGGATAACGGGAACACACACACCACGTATCGGTTTTTGACTCCTTTAGTTCGACACAGTAAACCGTTTCCCCGTCCTGCCGCAGCATTCTATCCCCCAAGACCGTATATCCTTTATCCTGCAACTCTTTTTTTACTTCATCAGAGGATTTACCTTCCAGGCGGACTGTCCAAAACCGTACATTCTCATTATTCCATGCAGTCCACGCGTCATAAATGTAAGCCTTCTCTTCTTCGTCTATATCCTCCCAGTTTTCAAAATCACAAGGATACCATCCTCCGTCGGGCAGATAAAACGTATATCCGTTTTCCTCCATCATCACGGCAGGCACCGTCTGCAATTCCCCCTCCTGGGAATACGTAAGCGTCGGCACTTCCTGCGGCAGCTCTGCCAACATCAACAGATGCTCCAAATCATGTGTAAACGTGTCGTCGCCTGCCTCGCAGTCATTCTCAAACATCCGCGTCAGAAACGTCAACACCTCCCCGTCCTGCCGGAATACAAGGTACCTGCTGTTCGGATAGTCCGGAACCACCCATCCGTCCTCCGTCATGGACATACCGCCAGCAAGAATAACACTGTCCTTTGCACGCGACAAAAACATAATATTCATGCGGTAGACCTGCAATGTCATACCGTCAAAATCCTCATATGTGTAACAATGCGCAATCGACTCTATTTTCCAGTCGCTATATTCACTGCCGGGACTAACCCGTTTACAGTACTCATATTCCTCCTTTGTCCACGTCTGCGCCTCCTCCTGCACAATATCCGGAATGCCTGCATCCACCGTATCCGTCTCCAGTTCAGCCGCAGACGTTTCAATCGGCGTATCCGTTGGCTGTCCATCACCCGCAGTACACCCTGTCAGCGTTCCCAATCCGATTGCTAAAAAAATAACAATCAATTTTTCCATCACCTGTTCTCCTCCTGATTCCCTACTCGTCTTTTGCCCATCCATACGCATATTTTACTGCTTTTTTCCAGCCCTTTATCCTTGCTGTCCTGTCCGTTTTGTCAATGGATGGCTGGAAAGTACGGTCGCTTGCCCAGTTTTTACGAACCGCTTCCTTATCTGCCCAATAGCCCACAGCAAGTCCCGCAAGATATGCCGCTCCCATCGCTGTCGTTTCCACGCACTGCGGACGGGTAACCGGCACATTGACGATATCCGCCTGGGTCTGCATCAGAAAATCATTCGCGCTTGCACCACCATCAACTTTCAAGGATGTAATTTTTATTTTTGAATCTGCCTCCATTGCCGAAAGGA
Source organism: Lachnospiraceae bacterium UBA7110 (assembly GCA_002492295.1). Taxonomy (GTDB): domain Bacteria; phylum Bacillota; class Clostridia; order Lachnospirales; family Lachnospiraceae; genus COE1. Next base: position 1,884 of record DKYC01000066.1, on the reverse strand, counting down.
CATCGTTCACCTGATACGCAATGGAGTCAAGTGTCGCACGGATAATATGATATTTATTCACACCGCGCGTGATTCCGACAATTGTGCCCCTCGCATACTGGTCCCAATACGGTGCACCAAGACCCGTAAATGCCGGAACGACATAACAGCCGTTGGTATCCGCGACTTTTTTTGCCATATATTCCGAATCCGCCGCGGAGTCAATGACACGCAGCTCATCACGCAGCCATTGCACTGCCGCGCCCGCTACGAAAATCGAACCCTCCAGTGCATAATTCACGGTTCCGTCAAGTCCCCACGCAATCGTTGTCACCAATCCGTTGTCTGAAAACACCGGTTTTTTCCCTGTATTCATCAGCAAAAAACAGCCGGTTCCATATGTATTTTTTGCCTCTCCTGCCGTAAAACACGTCTGCCCAAACAACGCCGCCTGCTGGTCTCCCGCTGCGCCTGCAATCGGAATGGCACCGCCAAGAAACGACGGATCCGCAGTTCCATATACACAGCTTGAGGGTTTTACTTCGGGGAGCATGCATTTGGGGATGTCCAGCTCGGTCAAGATTTCGTCGTCCCACTCCAATGTGTTTATGTTAAAGAGCATAGTGCGGGAGGCGTTGGAATAATCCGTGACATGGACTGCACCTTTAGTAAGCTTCCAAATCAGCCACGTTTCAACCGTGCCAAAGAGCAAATCGCCGTGCTCGGCTTTCTGCATTGCACCGGGAACATTATCAAGTATCCATTTGATTTTTGTCGCCGAAAAATACGCATCGATAACAAGCCCTGTCTTTTGTTTGAATCTCTCCGTAAGTCCCTTTTCCTTCAGGATATCGCATTCTTTAGCTGTCCGTCTGCACTGCCATACAATTGCATGATAAACGGGGATGCCCGTGTTCCTGTCCCACACGATAGCGGTTTCGCGCTGATTGGTAATGCCAATTGCTGCAATATCCTTTGCAGACGCACCAATTATGTTCATCGCTTCCACCGCAACGCCAAGCTGGCTTGCCCAAATTTCGTCCGCATCATGCTCTACCCATCCCGGCTGCGGAAAATATTGTGCAAATTCCCTTTGTGCAATGCTGCAGATTTCTCCCTCTTCGTTGAATAAGATACATCGGTTGCTTGTCGTGCCTGCGTCTAGTGCCATGATATATTTTGCCATGATTAGACTCCTTTCTGATTTAGTTTGGTTTTGGTGTATGGTAAATAGCAAAATCCGCATAATTATCGGATTCTTTTGTTATACTTTAAAATGTCTTCCACCGGATACGATAAAACAGTATTTTTAAAATACCATTAACTATCAGCATGAATAGAAATCTTTTGATATCTATGATACCATATAAATTACTTACTGTAATGAATATCTTATTATTCCGTCAAAATATACGCCGCAATTTTAATATATGTCGCATTTCTATTAATCCTTACTTGCCCCTCTCGCTACTGTCGATTCTGCTGCACTTCAATACTTCCCATGTTTCTATTAATCAAAGGTCATTTCAGTTTCAGACTGTTTCCGGCATAATTTCAATACTTCCCATGTTTCTATCAGTCACAATCTTGACCCCTGCTCATTGGCTGTTTTTACATTTCAATACATTCCATGTTTCTATTAATCTATTATATTGGAAAGCAGGTGGCTAAATACAGTCGAATTTCAATACATCCCATGTTTCTATTAATCAACGGTAGGCGGTTAGCCCTCTTCGGAGGGACTTGATTTCAATACATCCCATGTTTCTATTAATCGATAGCCATCGTCATAAATAACCGGCAATGTTTGATTTCAATACATCCCATGTTTCTATTAATCAGCTTTCATACATAATAAAACCTCCCAAAATATGCATTTCAATACATCCCATGTTTCTATTAATC
>DKYC01000098.1:9716-10537 GCA_002492295.1 Lachnospiraceae bacterium UBA7110 | reverse complement strand
CTTTTATAACATTTTTTATTTCAATTTTAGATTCTTGAAAAGGCATGGCACAAAAAGACGTAAATTATGCATAGAATTTTTTATTTTTTGTATCGTTTTTAGACAATATATGCTATAATATATTTGTGTAATTTTTGCCGGATGCGGCATTGAAAGATGGTGCAAATTTTTATGGATGCAGCGACAGCATATTTTTTGAAAAAATATTATCCACATGTCATCAAATGGTGGTTAGTTGCGTATAACCCCGAGGTGTTCCGCGTATGGCCATCAAAGGCAGAGAAAAAGGAAGCGCTGAAAAAAGAACGCCTCAAGCAGGAGACGGAAAAGGAAAAAAAGCTTACCCCTGAAACAAATGCAGGCAGTCAGAGCACAAATGGCATTGCAGACGACTCTGCGTATAACGCCGCCACGGGATCTTATTCCGGTCTCTATGGGAAGGGACCCGTTGACGAGCAAACAAAGGAAGCATTAGACGCCATTCTGAGTTTATCCAGCAACCAGAATACGGTTGACTCACTCCTCTCCGGCGGCGAATCCGAAGCTGATGCGTCATTAAAAAAAAAAGATAATCCGGACGTGACGCTTCCTCCGGAACAGGATGATATTGTAAAAGAGGCAAACGCCATTTATCAAAGACTATTAAGGGAAGCCGCAGAAGATGAAGCAAAAAAACAGGCTGAAATCGAAGCGGTGCGTCAACAGGTCGAACAGTCACAGAACGCGCAAAATGCAGGCTGATTTTGCTGCAGCCTGCATTTTTTATGCCCATTTTTCAATTGCACTTATTCCGAAGCTCTTCCCAGCGTCTGTCCACTTCC
>DKYC01000098.1:9272-9408 GCA_002492295.1 Lachnospiraceae bacterium UBA7110 | reverse complement strand
CCAGCGTCTGTCCACTTCCTCCTGAAACCGACCAATCAGTTCCTCATTTTCCTTCTTGAAAAGATGGCGGAAACGTCTCTGCGGTTTTAAAAAGTCCTCAATCGGCAGCTTTTTTTTCGGCTCATAGCTCAAAATC
>DKYC01000098.1:8811-8953 GCA_002492295.1 Lachnospiraceae bacterium UBA7110 | reverse complement strand
TACCACTTCAAACAGCGGCCAATAACACGTATCAATGGCAAGCTTACAGATATTCATCAGCTCGCTTGTCTCATACCCCCATCCTCTTGGACAGGGCGACATCACATTTAAAAATGCCGCTCCCGGTGTATAGATTGCCTTC
>DKYC01000098.1:8274-8528 GCA_002492295.1 Lachnospiraceae bacterium UBA7110 | reverse complement strand
CTCCCGGTGTATAGATTGCCTTCTGCGCCTTAGTATACAAATCCTTAAAATTGGAGGTAAACGTCGTCTGTCCCACATACGGCACATGATGTTCCGCGATGATTGCCGCCAAATCCTTTCGGATCTGCACCTTTCCTGCAGAAACCGTTCCCGCCGGCGTCGTTGTCGTGTCCGCATACTGCGGTGTTGCGGAGGAACGCTGTGTTCCCGTATTCATGTATGCACCGTTGTCATAGCACACATAAACCATATCA
>DKYC01000098.1:0-8060 GCA_002492295.1 Lachnospiraceae bacterium UBA7110 | reverse complement strand
TTCCAGCAGGTGATGTTGTTGTATCTGCAAACTTTGGAGTTGCACTTGATCTTTGTATACCTGTATTCATATATGCACCATTATCATAGCACACATAAACCATATCATGTCCTCTCTCCATCGCTCCTGAAAGCGACTGGAAACCGATGTCATATGTACCGCCGTCACCGCCAAAGGTGATAAACTTATAATTATCCTTGATTTTTCCCTTTTTCTTCAAAACGTTATAAGCGGTTTCCACACCGGAAAGCGTCGCTCCCGCATTCTCAAAGGCGTTATGAATATAGCTGTCCTCATACGCCGTATAAGGATACATAAAGGAAGAAACCTCGAGACAGCCCGTAGCATTGCCGATAACCGCCCTGTCTTCCTCCTTCAAAGCCCTAAGCACGTTTCTTACCGTAATTGTGCCGCCGCATCCTGCGCACATGCGGTGTCCCGGCGCAAGACGCTCCGGCTTGCTCATCACTTCCTTAAAATTATATGCTGTCTGTACCATTCGCCCTTAAACTTCCTTTCCCTGCGCGCTCCGCAGTCCGATATATCCATACATTCCAACAGGTTCGTGTGTCTGCGCCATTGTTTCCAAGTTCTCATATACATGCTCAAAATCAGCTACCGTAATATCCCTTCCTCCAAGCCCGTAGAAGTAATTAACACACTCCACACTGCTCTTTGCCTGGTAAAGCGCAGCCCTGACCTCTGTGCCAAGCGGTCCGCCTGTCGCGGAAAACATCTCGCTCCTGTCCATAATCGCAACAGCCTTTACCTTTGCCAGTGCTTTCGCAAGCTCTTCCTCCGGAAACGGACGAAATACCCTGATTTTGATTAATCCCACTTTCTTTCCCGTAGTATTCCTGATATGCCTGATTGCCTCCTTACAGGTTCCTGCTGCCGAACCGATAATCACAACGGCATACTGGGCGTCCTCCATTTGATACTCCTCAAAGAAGGAATATTTCCTGCCTGTCATCTCCTCAAATTTCCCTGCCACTTCAAGAATTACCTGCTTTGCCTCAATCATTGCCTCGCGCTGTGCACGCTTAGTTTCCATATAATAGTTTGATACGGCATACGGTCCGACCGCCATCTTCTCATTCGGATTGAGCAGATAATGCTCCGGCTCATATTCGCCCACAAATGCCTTTACTTTCTCATCCTCCACAAGCAGAATGTTTTCCACACCATGGCTTGTGATAAAACCATCCTGACAGACCATCACCGGAAGATGCACTTTCTGATGTTCCGCAATGGGAAACGCCTGTATGAAGTTATCATATACCTCCTGATTGGACTCTGCATAAATCTGTATCCATCCGGTATCCCTTGCGCCCATGCTGTCCGAATGGTCCGCATTGATATTAATCGGACCTGTAAGCGCCCTGTTCACAAGTGCAAGCACGATGGGAAGTCTGTCAGACGCCGCCACGTAAAGCTCCTCCCACATCAGCGCCATTCCGCACGAAGAGGTCGCCGTAAGCGCCCTTGCACCTGCCGCCGACGCACCGATTGTCGCACTCATTGCACTGTGCTCACTCTCCACATGGATAAACTCCGTATCAATCTCACCGTTCGCAATATAGGTAGCCACATACTGTGGAATTTCCGTAGACGGGGTAATCGGAAACGCAGGCATTACATCAGGATTAATCTGCTTAATGGCATATGCCACTGCCTCATTTCCGGATAAACGTTCTCTGATTGCCATACTCTCTCTCCTTTTCAACTTTCCCTCATACTGATTGCCCCAAACGGGCATACCTTTGCGCAAATGCCGCAGCCCTTGCAGTGGTCATAGTCAAAATCAGCTCTTTTCCCACCGCTTACAGGAATTGACGAATCCGGACAGACCGGCACGCACACAAGACACTGCTTGCATTTTTCCTTTTCAAATACCGGCGTGGATGTCCGCCATTCCCCAGTGCAAAATTCCTTCGCTGTTGCCGCCTCAAAAATCTTATTTCCTTCCGTGATGTGCTCCCACGGACTCTGCTCATTAATCCGGTCGTGTATTCTTTCCATTCTGATTGTCAAGCTCCTTTCTACACCGCTTCCTGAAATGCCAGCTCAAGCGCCTGCATATTCCCGTCAATCACCTCAGGCTTCTTTGCAAACTTATGTTCAAACGACGCTCTCATCTCTCCCAAAAACGCATCCTTATCCATAATTTTCGACACGGCGACCGTTGCCGCAAGCATCGGTGAGTTCGGGTAATTTTTTCCAAGCGCCCTAATCGAAATCTTCTTCGCATCCACCGTGTACACTGCACCCTCGTAGCCGTGCAGCATCGGCAGCAATTCTTCCTTTGTATGCTCCGAATTGATAATCACCGCACCCTCCTTGTTCAGCCCCTTTGTGACGTCAATACTCTCTAAAAGGCTCTCATCCACCACAACCACATAATCCGGCTCATAAATATTCGAGTGCACCGTAATCGGCTCGCTGCTGATACGATTGTATGCCGTAATCGGCGCGCCCATCCGCTCGGGACCGTATTCCGGAAATCCCTGCACATATTTTCCTGTCTTAAATGCCACATCCGCAAGAAGAAGCGCCGCGGTTTTTGCACCCTGTCCGCCCCTTCCATGCCATCTGATTTCTACTGTATCCTTCATTTTGATAACCTTGCTCCTTTCAAACGTTATGCACTTTTGTCCTTTTTTAAGATTCTTATGGAACCCGCAATATAGTCAAATATCTGTTCATACTCCACTGTCTCATTCTGCATGCACTGCATGGACACAATCAGCTCCCTGCCGCCGTAAATCCCCAAAATAAACGCATTATAAAGCGGATACCCCATCATGTCGGACAGATAACGCAAATCCACAAACATATCGTCTAAAAACTGTCTTTTGTCCCGTTTCAGGCACTCAAAGTCCGACACTGCCTTTGCAAATTCCTTATAATATTCATCCATCCTCGCCTCTAAGTGTTCCCGTATCAGACCACCCGTGCCTCTTGAAATATTGACGATTACCCTTTTATTGTCAGAAACGAAGCTGTTTGGGACAAAGAACCGCGAATCCGGCTCTTTCAGGCAGGAAGGTATCGCCATCTCAACCCCATCGTCATAAAAGCGGTATTTTTCATACTGCATAACTGCAAAAATCCTCCCCGTCTTTTATCCGGTACAATACAAACGCTGCCACGGAAAACGTGACAGCGTTGTTTTTATTCTTCCACGCTATAATTAGGTGCCTCTTTGGTAATGTGAATATCATGCGGATGACTCTCCCGCAATGCCGCAGCGGAAATCTGCACAAATTTACCGTTTTCCTTAAGCTCCTCTATCGTCTGTGTCCCGCAGTAGCCCATGCCGGAACGCAGACCGCCCATCAGCTGGAATACCGTATCCTCCACATTTCCCTTGTAGGCAACGCGTCCCTCCACGCCTTCCGGAACAAGCTTCTTTGCATCCGTTTGGAAATAACGGTCCTTGCTCCCGTTCTCCATGGCTGCAATAGAGCCCATACCTCTGTATACCTTATATTTTCTTCCCTGAAACAGCTCGAATGTCCCCGGGCTCTCCTCGCATCCCGCAAAAATGCTGCCCATCATGCAGACATTTCCGCCCGCCGCGATTGCTTTCGTCATATCGCCGGAATACTTGATACCGCCGTCCGCAATAATCGGAATGCCATATTCCTTCGCAACTGCATACGAGTCCATAATTGCGGTAATCTGCGGCACACCGATACCTGCCACAACACGCGTCGTACAAATGGAGCCAGGACCTATCCCGACCTTAACCGCATCCGCGCCTGCCTCAATCAATGCTTTTGTTCCCTCTCCCGTAGCGACATTGCCTGCAATCACCTGCAAATCCGGATATGCTTCCTTAATCATGCGCAGGCATCGAAGCACATTCTCCGAATGCCCGTGTGCACTGTCAAGCACAACCACGTCAACCTTCGCACCTACCAGTGCTTCCACGCGCTCCAGCACATTTGCGGTAATTCCAACCCCCGCCCCGCACAGCAGCCTTCCCTGCGAATCCTTTGCCGCGAGGGGATACTTGATTGTCTTTTCAATGTCCTTTATCGTTATCAGACCTTTTAGGTTATAATCCTTATCTACAATAGGAAGCTTCTCCTTTCTCGCCTCCGCGAGAATTTTCTTTGCCTCCTCAAGCGTAATGCCCTCCCTTGCCGTGACAAGCCCTTCGGATGTCATGGACTCTTTGACTTTCTTTGTATAATCTGTCTCAAATTTCAAATCACGGTTTGTGATAATTCCGACAAGCTTTCTGCCTTCCGTAATCGGCACGCCGGAAATCCTGAATTTTGCCATCAGCGCATCCGCATCGGCAAGCGTATGTTCTGGAGTCAGTGAAAATGGATCCGTGATAACCCCGTTTTCGGAGCGTTTCACCTTGTCTACCTCGTCAGCCTGTTCTTCAATCGACATGTTTTTATGAATGATACCAATACCACCCTGCCTTGCCATCGCAATCGCCATTCTGTGCTCTGTTACCGTATCCATTCCCGCGCTCATCATCGGAATGTTCAGCCTGATTTTCTTTGTCAGCCAAGTAGAAAGATCGACCTGATTCGGTATTACCTGTGAATAGCTCGGTACCAAAAGTACATCGTCAAATGTAATTCCTTTGCCAATTATCTGACCCATTTTTTTTCCTCCTATGAAATGAATAAGTGAACAATTTGATTTGAAAATATTTTTAAAATTATACTAAAGCGTACCCTGCTTGTCAAGCCCAAAATTATTCCATATAAACCTTTCTTGGAGCCACCGATTTCACGGTTTTTGCAAAGTCGTCATCCAGATTAAGCAGGAAACACTGGTTTCCCTCATAGTACACCATGTAGAGCTTTTGGTCGGGAAGGTCGTGTCCTGCACTTAAATCCACTGTTTTTACCTGCCTGTTTTTATAATAGGTAAGCTGACCTGAATTTTGCGGCGCCATAATCTCGATTTTATTCACATCCAAAACCGCGGCGCGCTTTCTTCTTGTCTTCGCCATAACCTTGTCCACCGTTATTTCCTTGTCAAGGTATAGGTACTCAAACTCTACATCCGTCCACTGGAACACAAAGTAATCAAATATCCCCAAAGCAACCGTTGCTATAAACACAATCAGGTTTCCGGAAAGCGTAAGCAGTGCAAGCAGCACCGTAGGCACAACGCATACAATCCGCATCACCGTCCCCTGAACCCCTCTCTCCCTTTTTACCAGCAGTTCCTTGTAACTGTCATTCATGTCAATACTCATATCCTTCCTTAATTCGTTTCCGTTTTGATATCTCTTATATCTTAAAATAAATCATCTTTTTATGCAAGCCTTTCCCTGCCTTTTCGGAAAATTCTTTTGGAAAAATTCTTTTAGAAAAATTTAATTGACATTCTGCCTGCATAGAATATATCATCTTTTTATATATGGAAACAATGGCAAAGAAACGGAGGCTCTTATGGAGGTTTACAATAAAAACCGTGACAAAAACCAGTCCCTGTCCGATGAGATAAGGGAGCAGAACGCAAAGCTGAAAAATGCATCCTTAAAAGACAAGCTCTTGTATTTTAAAGACTACTACCTGATGACTACGGTCATCGTGGCCGTGATATGTGCCTTTTTGGGCTCGCTTGCATATACAATGCTTACCGCACCGCGGGACACTGCCTTTGGCGCTTTTTTTTACAATGATACAGGAAATTCGTCGGATACGGAGCTGATTGACAGGTTTGTGGAGTTTATGGGGATTGACACGTCCAGGCAGAACGCCTATATCGACTCGAGCATGGTCTATTCCGCAGATTTTTCCGATTTGGACACATACGCGGGACTGGAAAAAGCGATGGCTTCGATTACGGCAAATGATGTTGACGTGATTGTCGGCGATACAGACACCATTGACTATTTTAGTAAATGTGACTGCCTTGGCAACATCACGGCAATCCTTCCGGAGGATTTGCTGGAACGATACCAGGAGCAGCTTTACTATGCCGAAACCGGCAGCGGCGAACGCATTCCCGTCGGCATTTATGTTTCTGATGCCCCAAAGCTCAATGAATACCACTATTATACGGACAAAGAACCTGTGTTCAGTTTCATTGTAAACTCCGATAAAACGGAAAACGTCATCGCCTTTCTGCGTTTTATTTACATGACCGGTTAACTGTCCCCTTCTAATCAGTCAAAATAACCATTTAAAAAGAAAACCGCGCAGCTGCGCGGTCTTCTTTTTAAATGGTTATTTTAAATGGTTTTTATTCCTTCCAAATAAGTTTTCTCCACTGTTCAATCTGTTCTTCCGTCATAAATCCATTCGAGGTACCCACAAAACTAATCTTATAGGATACAAACAGCAGTGCATTTTTTATCGCATCCCTTGCATCCTTTGTCTTTACATAATAATGCAGAAACGCAGAAAAAATCGCATTTCCTGCCCCCACCGTATTCACTACTTCATACGTCTTAACAGGCTTGTATTCAATCACGCTGTTATCCTCTCTCATGTAAAGAATAACCCCCTGTGAGCCCATGCCCATAATAATGATTTCCGGGTCATATTTTTTCCTGCACTCATTGATGCAGTCATAGGGATCGCCTTCCAAATCGTCATCGCTTATGTAAACAATATCCGCAGCTGCCAGAAAATCCGCCTTATTTGCAATTTTCTCCGCACGCATGCTTCTCACATTCAACGCAATCGGTTTCCTGTATTTTTTTGCAAGCGCCAGCAGCGGACGGCAGAAATTACAGTTTGACATAAGCACCATATCCTTGTCCTGAATCTGCCTCTCAAACAAATTAAAATCATATTCTACTGTCCTGATATCCTTTACATCCTCAAAAACCTGCTTTTTACCGCTTGATTTATAAAGCACTACCGCCGTCGGCATACCGTCGAGCTTCTGCAGCACATAATCCGTACTCAGATTTACTTCATTTTTTTCAAGATATGCGTGAATCTGTGTTCTTGACATGTTTTTTGCCACCATGCTCATAAAATCCACTTCATCGCCAAGCCACCGGAGTGCCATTGCCTCATTAAATCCGGCGCCCCCGATATCCGTGTTGATTGTCTCCGGGATACTCTCAAATTCTTTATACGGCAACGGAAGGTCATCCACCTTTACGATTGTCTCAAACTGCACAAAACCTGCTACCAGAAATTTACTCATTACACATCACCATCCTTCCAAAAGCCGCCAGTTCTCCTTTGTCAAATTCCGAGCCGTAAAAAGGCAGCCTCTTCATATATTCATTATAACATATTTATTAAAAGTTTCATATATATTTGCTAAATTTTTATCAACTTTTACCGAAGTCCAATCATTCCGTCCTGTTCCTGCCCCAAAAGCCCTTTTGTCAAATCGCGCATGCAGTCTATGTACGTTTTTATCTCCCGGTACACCGCATCCGGGTCAGACCCCCGTTTTTCCCATGTAATACCGTCAATGCTGTATGCAAGTATTTTTTTGACACGCTCACGCCTTGCCCTGTCTAAGATGCTCCCAATCTCCGCACTTTTTAACAGACTGTCCATACGCTCCCTGTAAATCCTCCTTACATCCGCTGTCTTTTGCATGACCGTTTCGTCCGTTTCATACTCCGCCGTCTTTAAAAACGCCGGCATATACGGATAGCTTTTTCTTACCCGCGCCTTTACCTGCTCAATCTGACGCACCATCTCAAAGTAATCCGTCTCGCTCTCGTCAACCACGGTCGAAAGCTCAAGCATCATATATTTTACACTGTAATCGTACACAAATACATATATCCCTTCCTTCGAACCAAAATAATGGAACCAAAGCCCCTTGCTTACCCCGACAGCCTTTACCATGTCATCCGTGGCAGCATGCTTATATCCGTTTTTCGCAAATACCTCAATTGCTCCGTTTATCATCCTGTCCTGCTTTTCCCTCGCAAGATCAAAAAACTTCTCGTTCATCCAAACCTCCATATTATATCGTTGACTTTTTCAGTCGATTAATACATATCTTAACATACTCCCGAACGGGTTTCAAGAAAGAAAAAAAGATATTTATAAAAGATATTTTAAAATTATCTTTTTTTACATATTCTCTTTTATTTTCCA
>DKYC01000067.1:64097-73611 GCA_002492295.1 Lachnospiraceae bacterium UBA7110 | reverse complement strand
CGATAATCAAATCCTCTTATTGTTCGAACTATCGCCATTTCACGCAAACAGTAACTCGCTCAGGTTGGCACCTTCCGTAAAATAACGGGGTTGCCGTAGCTTCACAGGTCCTTTGTACCTCCACCACTCTGAATAAGAGATTTATATTCGTTCAATATTGAATTTTCATATCGTCTATATCTTATACCATGATAACATACTTGTCAACTGCTATCTGCTAATTTTCCAATATTATTCTTTCATCATTTTCCGAAGGACATTTATTGCAGCACATGCCGCAAACCCAGGCGTTCACCCTGCTCACTTTGCCTCCGTTTCTTCAAACTGCCCCATTGTGCAGGACCGGATAAACGGGTGCCTGTCAAGAAGCTGTGCCCGCAGATACTCATATCTCTTTCGTTTTTCTTCTTTGGCAAAGTGTGTTTCCCTGAACTGCTCCGGGCAGTTACTGTAATCCAACACTTCATCCCCAAACTGCTCGCTGGTCAGGTCAAACACGCATCCGTCTGCCACATTGAAACAATGGTAATTTCCATCAGGTCTTAAGATACCGTATACCCTGCCGCCGAAAAAATCCTGCATCAGGAACGCCGTGATTGAGCACTGTCCAAGTGTAGGATTATGAACACTCCACTCATCCCTCATCCGCGGTGCACAGGTATCCGCACACCAGATTCCGGAAAGGATATCATAATAGTCCCTCGGTGTCAGACCGTTGGCATCCTTTACGTCAGCCGTTTCCCATCCATAGAACTTGTATTCTTTCATTTGCCATATCCTCCCACGATTCCAAAATATTATCGGTCTTAACCTGCGCTTCTTCCTCAGACAGTTTAAAGTGTGCCTTGACCGGATGTATGTGTACTATCTTAACAATTGGGGAAATTCATCCAACTTTCAGTTTAAATTTCTGGAATTCCTTATCCGAGTCCACTTTCGCAATCTGGGCGCCAAGCTTCTGAAGCTTTACGTCAAAGTCCTCATAACCGCGCTCAATATACTTAATATCCTCCACTGTGCTAAACCCTTCCGCCGTCAGGCACGCCAACACAAGTGCCGCGCCGGCACGCAAATCAGGAGCCGTCAAATTCGCGCTCGTAAAACGCTCCACGCCCTCGATAATCGCCGTATTTCCCTCAACCTTAATATTCGAGCCCATCTTCGCAAGCTCATCCACATACTTAAAACGGTTGTCAAAAATACTTTCCGTCACAATGCTGGTTCCCTTTCCAAGCGCAAGCGACACCGCAATCTGAGGCTGCATGTCCGTTGGAAATCCCGGGTACGGGAGTGTCTTCACATGCGTACTCATAAGACGCTTTGACGCCACAACGCGCACTGCGTCATCGGATTCCTCCACCTGGCATCCCATCTCAATCAGCTTTGCAGTTGTCGACTCCAAATGCTTTGGTATCACGTTTTTCACCGTCACGTCGCCCTTTGTGATTGCCGCGGCAAACATAAACGTCCCTGCCTCAATCTGGTCCGGAATAATCGAATATTCCGAGCCATGAAGCTTCTTCACGCCGGAAATCCGGATTACGTCCGTACCTGCCCCCTTTACGTTGGCGCCAAGCGAATTAAGGAAATTCGCCACGTCCACCACATGCGGTTCCTTCGCGGCATTCTCAATCACGGTCTTTCCATCCGCAAGAACAGCCGCCAGCATTATATTGATTGTCGCGCCGACGGAAACCGTATCCAGGTATATGTGTGCGCCCTTTAAATATTTCGCGTCCGCAATAATCAATCCATGCTCAATCTTTACCTCCGCGCCGAGCGCCTTAAAGCCCTTAATGTGTAAGTCTATCTTTCTGCTGCCAATATTGCAGCCCCCCGGAAGCGCCACCTCCGCGTGCTTATATTTTCCAAGCAATGCGCCGAGAAGATAATAGGACGCCCTTATTTTTTTTATATAATCATCCTCAATGACAAGCCCCGAAATCATGGATGCATTGATTCGCACTGTATGTCTCTCCGACCTGTAAACGATAACGCCGATACTTTCCATCGCCTGAAGAAGTACATTAATGTCCCTTACGTCCGGCAGATTTTCAATAACCGTCATGTCGTCAGTCATGATTGCCGCGGCAAGTACGCCTAGAGCTGCATTTTTTGCGCCGCCGATTTCAACCTCACCAACAAGAGGATTCCCCCCCTTAATTGCGTACTGTTCCATCGTCCACCTCACACTATAACCATTCTTAATTTTCATACCAAAATCCGATTATATACCTTTTCTAAACATTTGTAAATCTTAAGAGTGTCTGAAATTCCGCAAAATAACACTGATTTTTGTACAGAATCACTAGTGTATTGTACCATTCATATCTGGTAAAACTCCGCAGAATAATTTTTCATCGGCAAAGCGGCTGAATAAGGCGATGCAGTGGCATCGTCGATTAAAGCCAACGTAGTCCGATGGAAAATTAAACAAGGAGGTTTGCCTGAATATGAACGGTACAGTACACTAGTTCAGATATTTCAACGGATTCACCGCAGTACCGCCTATACGTATCTCAAAGTGTACATGTGGTCCTGTACTTCGTCCCGTATTGCCGCTGAGCGCAATGCGCTCCCCCTGCGACACGCTCTGTCCTGTCTTTACAAGCACCTTGCTTAAATGTCCATACCGTGTCTGTCTGCCGTCCGCATGGTTGATATACACGGCATATCCATATCCGCTTGCCCATCCCGCAAACGCTACCGTACCCGTGTTCGATGCCACTACGGAAGTTCCAATCGGCACTGCCCAGTCAACACCCCTGTGATATGTGCTGGCGCCTTTTGTCGGTGCGCTTCTTGCGCCAAATCCGGAACTGAAGCGTCCGCCTGAAATCGGCTTAATATACGTCGGCGGTATCTTTGTTCCACGCTCCACAATCTTCGGCACCGCCTCGGCATAAACCTCCTCTTTCAGGATTTCCCTGGCAATTTCCTGACCGTTTTCATACTCGATTACCGCGGCTACTTTTCTGCGCCCCGCAGACGGCTCCTGAAGCGTCACACTCTGCGTCGTATACCAGTCGTCATTCGGAATATACTGTACCTGCGCTTCATAGTCCTCCGTGTAGACCTGTTCTTCCTTCCATAAAATAGAAAGGTCGGGCTCCGGCACCGTAATCACCAGCTCCTGGTCAACGCGTATCATCGTATTTTCATCCTCAAGCGCGTCATTGATTGCAATCAGATCATCCATTGGGATATTGTTGGTCAGGCAAATCTGTGAAAGCGTATCACCCGCCACTACCTTGTAAATCACCTGCGTTTCCTGTTCCTTTGTCACAAGATTCACGGCTTCCTCCACAGTGTTAAGCTCATCCTCCAGCAAATAAGCCTCCACTACCTCTATTTTATCAGCATAGTTTATGTCAATCAATCCCAAATTGTAATCTTCGAAATCTTTTTCGATGGCAGGCTCAATTTCTTCAAACATCTGTTCAAATTCTGCTTCAATGCCCGCCGATTTCGGAAAACTCTGTGCAAGCTCCTCGTGCAGCTTTTCCTTGGAAGTCACCACAGCCTCAAGCACATTAACCTCTCTCTGACTGTCAAGTGCAAGCTCTACCTGATACTCCCTGTTGGTATCATACGGAGAGAGCGCCTGCTCCAAAAGCTCATGCACCTCATCATAGGATCCCAAATTAACGGATGTTTCATTTACCTTTACGGTATATGAGCGGTGAAGCGTACTCCGGATACTGTCCTTCATTATCTCCGTCATATTTTCAATCACGGTCTTTTCATCATCCACACAGCCAAAAACGCGCTCGCTGCCCACGGTCTCAATATCCAGATCCATAAAAACAAGGTCATCGCCGTCCGCGTCCTCTGCCACCTGCTTCCTCGCCACTGCAAGCATCGTGTCAAGCCGTTCCACCGAACCTAGTCTGCCCACCTGCGTTCCATTTATGCTCACGGTAAAATAATTATCCCCCGTATGTCTGAAAACTTCAAAAGAAGGCAGTAAAAAAGCGCATACTGCCACCGTAATAATTGCCGCTTCGATACAGCAGAGCCGAAGCCTTCTATAATAATGATCTATTCTTTTCATATGTATATCAACCCTCAAACCCGCAAATTCCAATTAAAACCCATAAACACATCTTAGCAGTCTTTTGCAATAATGTAAAGATAAAAAAACGTCGGTGTTTTAATACACCAACGCTTCATAGGAAACAAATATATTTAAAACAAGCTTCTGTATCCCTCTGTTATGATAGCTGTGATTCTTGAGCGCATCCAGCCTTACCGCATGATCGGATGCCACCTCATACATCCCTTCGTCCGTCTCAAGCGTAAGCATTCCCTGCACTACCATAATATATTCACATCCTCCGTCATCTTTCACAAAACACGCGCAATCCTCGCCCGGCTCAATTTTTACCTCATACACTTCAAAATTCCTATGCCTGTCATACGGAAAAACAGCGCGTATCTGATAAGCCCCGTCCTGCGCCTTGTACACAGGCAGTTTGTCATTGTCTATAATCACGATGGGCTTCGACTTTTGGTAAATCAAATCCTCAAACGGCACCTTAATACCGTCCACAATCTTCGCAATGGTCGCCACCGTGGGATTCGACTCCCCCCGCTCAATCTGCCCCAGCATACTCTTGCTTACGCCTGTTTTTTCCGCAAGCATATCAAGACTCATATTCCTTGACTTTCTGATTCTCTTTAAATTTTCCGCAATATTCTTATCTAACTGACTCATTTTTATCCCTGCTATTCTGTTTTTGATTGAAAAAGATGTTCTTCCTGAAACAAAAATAGCACCAAAAACACCCCTATGGGATATTTCGATGCTACACCTTTGTAACAAATTATTTCCTGTTTTCTACTTTTAACTATAATTATTTTTTGCCGCCGCGTCAAGTCCTTTTTTTGACACTGTATCCAAATGTTCCAATTTTTTTACCCAAATCAAAATATTCTCCGTGGCAATAAACAATCGGCTCTGCCTGCGAAAGATGGAACGCGCCTTTTTCATCCATATAAGCCTCATCCACATGGACTGCCGCCACCGTTGCAAGGAAAAAATCATGCGAACCCAGTCTTTTTACCTCTGTCACCTGGCATTCAATATTGACCGGACTTTCCGCAATACACGGCGGTCTTACCACATCCGACGCAACAGGCGTCAGTTTCATTTCCTTCCATTTATTTATATCCCTGCCGCTTTTTACTCCGCAATAATCCGTTGCAAATGCCAGTTCTTTTGTCGTAAGGTTTACAACAAATTCGCCCGTTTCCTCTATCATATGATGGGAAAAGCGGTTTGGACGGACGGATATGCCAAGCATCGGAGGATTGGTGCAGACTGTCCCTGCCCACGCCACTGTAATCAGATTGGTATTCCCCTTACTGTCCGCCACACTCACCAAAACCGCAGGCAGCGGATAAAGCATGTTTCCGGGTTTAAATGAAATTTTTGCCATAGCTTCCCCCGTCTACTTGATAATGCCCGTCATAAATAATAACTGCAGCACATAAAGTACCACACCCGAAGCGGCCAGGACAAGCGACACAATGCTGATTGCCATCACTGCGTTCAGCTTCTTTACAATCCGCCTGTTTAACTCACGTTCCAGCGACTCCACCGCTTCTTTTACATCCGCGTTGCCGGTTTTTCCGCTCTCCGTATACTTGCGCAGTTCCTCTGTCATTGCAGCCTGTACGTTTCTGTACACCTTAACGTTTTCCTTATGCACAAAATCATCCGCCTGCTGGAATTTTTCCTGCAAAAGCGCCGTAAGCGTTTCCATCTCTGACGCAGCGCCTTTTTCCTTCTCAATGCGTTCAAGCTCCCTGCGTTCCATGTCCGCTTCCCGGTTTCTGCTCTGCTCATCCGTAATATCACGCAGCGCGGAGAGAAGTTTCTGCTCATCTTCCTTCATTGCCTGAATTTTATCGGTATTGTCACAAATCATTGTGCCAAGCTGCTCCGAAAGCTCTGTGTTTTTATAATTAAGGCGTCTGATTTCCTGCAAAATCCGCTCATATTCCGTAACCTGCTGCTGCAGCTTCTTCATTTCCTGTGCCTCTGCCTGGGAATTTGCCTTAATCAGCTCCTGGGCATTAAACTTCTGCGCCAGTTTATCCATAAAATTGTCCATCACAACCGTACCTTGCCTTTCTAATCTATCGTATGTACTTTTATCTTATCATTAATCGTACCGAATGACAACTGTCACTTTATGGGGAGTTTTTTATGCACACTGTATATAATTTGGCATAATATTGCGGCAGTAATATACACATTCACAAACTTATTACAGTTTGTTCATATTTTATTCACAATCCAATGCTATTATTAGAACATAGCAGATATCCATGTAGCAATTTTTTCATTACACATAGATAAATTTTTTCATAATAGCCCCGGTAATTTCCGCAAGGAATTATCGGGGCACTCCTCATTTTATTCCAACTCCAATGCCTTCACTTCTTCATTCAAGGACAGCATCTTCTCATCAAGCTCCGACACCATTTTCGCACACGCAAAAAGCTCCTCCTGAATATAATCCGGTACGTTTACATCAAATTTATAATTGATTTTATGCTCCAGACTCGCCCAGAAATCCATTGCGACTGTCCGGATCTGGATTTCAACTTTCGCCTCAACCCTCCGCTCGGAAAGGTAAATCGGAACGGATACAATCATATGGTAGCTTTTGTATCCGCTTGACTTTGGATATTTGATGTAATCCTTTACGTCAATGATATTCAGGTCCCTTTGCCGCTCCAGCATTTCCGCAATTCTGTATACGTCCGTCGTAAACGAGCAGATAATGCGTACGCCGGCAATGTCATTTACATAACGCACCATATTTTCAATTGTGGACTCGTATCCATGCTTTTTGAGCTTTTTCACAATTCTGTCCGATGTTTTAATCCGCGATTTAATGTGCTCTATCGGATTATACTTATGTACATGCTGAAACTCGTCATTTAAAATCTCAAGCTTTGTTCCGATTTCCTTCAGTGCCGAGCTGTAGACCAGCTGTACCTCTTTCCAGCTGTCAATATCCGATGTTGTACTCCCTCGATATTCCATTTGTTGTCTTTTCTCCATTCTTAAATGCTTTCCTGCGCAGCTGCGCGGTAACAAAACGATGCCACTAAAATTAAGTATATGTACGCACTTCCCAACTTATGACTGGTTTTTTATATTTTTTATGTTATAATGGACAAATACACATCTGTTTTTGGGGGGATTTATATGTTCCGGCTATGGGCAAGAATTTTTAAGGACAACCGCATGGTAAAAGATACCGTTATCTGCGACAGTTCCAATGATACGCGTACGCACAAGGTATTTCACGCCATAGAAGAGGTCTGCTATCAGTTTGACCTGGGCAGACCTCTTTGGCTTGATGCAACTGTCGCGGACTTTAAACGGCACAGTAAGGCGCGTTTTACATCTGATAATTTTATAGAGACAATTGACTTTGATTATTTGGAAATCCAAGTGATTGAAGAAGATTAAACCGCTTTATTTTATCTCCACTAACACCCCAACATTGGATTCCGCAATCGAAGGACTGTGGGAAGCCACGATAATCTGGGCATCCGGCGCAAGGCTGCCCAGCAGTGGTATCAGACCCCTTTGCCACTTTGCGCTCAGCGAGGTTTCCGGCTCGTCAATCAGAAACAGCTGACGTTTTGAGCTCTCCAAAATAAAAACCACAAGCAGGACAAACAGCCGCTGTTCCCCGCCGGAAAGGTGTTCAAGCCCATGTGATCCCTGTAAAGAATGAAACCGGACCACAATACCATCCTCCGATATCTCAATATATTTATCCGGTCCGATATATTCATTGTAGATATCCCTTAACCGGTTGACGGACTGTGAATTTACATCCTCTTTTTCCATCTCGCTTAACGCACTGAGAACCAGCTTTGCGAACAGGCTGTTGTTGTTTAGTTCCTTTTCGATATAACTGCTGTCCCTGCTGTTCAAAACGGAGACGATTTTATCACTTAACGCGTTCTTCTCCATCCGGTTCAGAAGCGCAATCAGCCTTTTTTTGCTTTCCAAAGAAACCGTATTGAAAATACTGCTGTCTAAAACATCGGCATCCGCAGGATTGCCTGCGGCAGTCAAAAGATTCACTACTGTTTTATGCAGCCGTTCCTCCACCGTCCGCTGTTCCATACGGTACCGCTCAAGCAGCAGCGTTTCCATCATTTGCATATCCACCGTATCAATTGTCAAAAACGGCGCGGAAAAATCAACCTGGGTTTCAAAGCTTACCTTGCCGTTCCCACTCTGTTTCAGTTGAATATGATTGCTCAGGTTCTCACAAAGTCTCTGAGCGTCATCCCCCGTCCTGAAATGATTGATATGCCCCATCTCGACAATATAACGGTACAGGAAATCCGGCGATATATTGATGTGGCTTGCATTTCCCCTGTTCGGGCACAGAAAAACCCCCGTTATCCCAAGCAGCTCCGACTTTTGAAGCGCTGACCAGTCATACGTTATTTTCTCCGGGGCTGGCGGCTGCGGTTCTTTTCGCAGAATCCTGATACTTTTTTCCTCCCGCCTGTCATTTATATAAAAAATTTGCACGCAATCCACGTTTTCTTCCGCCAAAGTACTGTCATTCTGCTCCAAAACGGCGTTTAACACACGCAGTAAAACAGATTTTCCGCATCCGTTCTCTCCATATATAACCGATACGTTCAGCGCGGACAGCTCCAGTGATACGCTTCTTTGCCACGGTTTCATTCCCTTAATATCAATTGATTTTATATGCATTATTTTTCTCCAAACTGATGCCTTTCCATTTTTTCAAAATAAGTTTAACATATTTATGAGCATTTCACCACATATAATATGGTCTTTTTATGCAAAAAACGACCCTGTGGGCTGTTGCCCCCAGGGTCGCTTTTGTGCAATATGACAAGTTATCCTTCAATCGCAATATAATGATTTTTGTCCTCGACAACCCGCTTTTCCTCCTTCGGAATATGGAAGGACAAAATGCCGTTTTCATACTTCGGATGAATGTCCTCCTCTTTCACATGCCCGCCTACGTAATAGCTGCGGCTCATGCTGCCGGCATAACGTTCCCGTCTGACGTAATTGCCTTTCTTATCCTTCTCATCCTTGTCAAGTCCCTTTGCAGCACTGATGGTCAGATAACCGTTGTCAAGCTGCATCTTAATCTCATCCTTTTGGAAACCGGGCAGATCAATGTCTACCTCATAGCCTTCCTCCGTCTCCTTAACGTCTGTCTTCATCATGTTCTTTGCGTGCTTTCCGTACAAAGTTTTGTCAATATCCGGAAATGCGAAATCCTCCATAAAGTCGTCAAATAAGCTTTCTCCAAAAATACTAGGTAACATCATAAGTCATATCTCCTTTCAAATCATAAAAATTATTTTGGCACATTCGGACAATTCCGAAGTGTTGTATGTTATTTGTTCTGAACTTTGGTTTTGAATTTCTTCTGTTCCCTTGTTCTAGATATAATATAACACATATATTAGCACTCGTCAATAG
>DKYC01000067.1:57878-63834 GCA_002492295.1 Lachnospiraceae bacterium UBA7110 | reverse complement strand
CTCGTCAATAGGGAGTGCTAATAAAATTTGTGAACTTTTTGTGAACAAACGCAAGCCCAGCAGCTTGCGTTGCAAATTCTTTCTGATACGGTTTATGCTGTTGCTGCTTTCTTTTTATATTATAATGTGCACTTATCGGGATTTTTATGACGCAAAAAACCTGTCTCAAACCAGGAACGTTTGAGACAGGTTCGTAGCTTTCCCTATCTTACCTTCTGCCCGTATCGGACACTTTCGTATTTTTTATGGAGCAGCTTCATTTCCTCATCCTCAGAAAGTCCCGCATTTTTCTCAAGCTCTGACGGGGACTCATACGGCGCGGGGATTTCATTGCGGTGTTTCCTTATCGTCCGCCTATAGGTACGCCTGATACGCTCGGATTCACTGTCAGACTTCCTGCTGCGTCTTAAATTCAGGCGTTCTTCCTTTTGCGACGGTTCATCATCAAGCTCCTCCACCTTATCGCCGTTTTCATCAAAGCTGTCCCGAAATTCATGAAACACTTGCCGGAGCATTTTTACTGCTTCGTAAATCAAAAATACAATACCTGCCACGGCAAAAATCCACCCAAGATATGTCCAAAGCTTTGAAGGCTCCGGCGGCGCCCCGCCTTCATTTAACATCATAATCCAGTCGTCACCCGGATAGCCGTCCCCGCCTGTCTGCTGCGGAATCTCTGGCTGATATTCTGCAAACTGCATATTGTCGGACCATGTCCGGATATCTGTATAACGCCGCTGTCCCGCAAGCAAAAAAGAGGGCAGCATTGCAATCAGTACAAGTCCGGCAAAAAGTCCCAGCATTCCCGAACCGATTGTATAAAGCCTTTTTCGCGGGATGCTTTTTGTCCGCCTGTTTAACCCAAGATAGTGATTGGTTCCTGTGATGTAGGTATACGCAAGTGCGGCAAAAAAGTAAACCGCCCCGTTCCAAAAAGCATAATCGCAAAGCGTTTTGGAATAAAAAAGAATGCCGATTACATACATCACTGCAAAATACCACAGAAACCCAAGCGACGGCTGGTTGAGCAGGCTGACGGCGGGCGCCGCATACAAATCATTCTCTTTTCGCTGTCTTGCAAGCCTTAAGCGTTCCCGAAAACGGATTAAAGCGGTAAAAATGCTTTCAGCAAGTATTACAATCGGATATAGCGCTCCGCTGCCGCCAAAAAACAGCCGTATCACGCCCCACACTGCTCCAGTTACCGCAAGCGCGCAAAGCAGATAAACGCCCGGATTCTTCAAACGGCGCACTGCAATTTCAGTTACCGCAACCGGAACGAGAATCAACAGGCATTTTAAATAGAGCATTCCTTCACCATCCGCATCCTGAATCCCGGCAATTGCATACAATAGCGGAAGTACAAGCATTTCAATTAATGTCGCATGGAGATAAGTCAGCAGTCTCATACGCACTCCACCTCCCTGACCAGCACACGCATGTTTGAATTGGACATAACGCCTGGCACTGGCTCTTTTGCATTTGCAGGCTGCCGTTCTCCACGGTAAACCGTTTCAATCACGAGAACAGCAAAGTCTTTTGATTTTTCCCGCAATATGTTCCAAAGGACTTCATCAGGATTTTTTGTAATTACAATCATAAGCGTATCATCCGTAAGTTTTTCCTGCATCTCTTTCCTGCCTGTGACAATCTGCGAAAAAAAGACTGTCCCCTTTGCGGCGTCATATTCCGCAAGTGTGCGCTCAAGTCCGATTAAAACGCTCTTTCTGTTCGTGGGCAAAATCCATTCCCCGCCGTCTGCACCGTTCCATGCAAACCCAGTTTCGATGCCCTGTCTTAACAGCTTTCTTGCGAGCGTTGCCGCAATGGCAATATTCTCCTCGACCAAGGCTTCCTGTTTTAAAATCCCCGTATCTGCAACATCCAGAAAAATCATTACTTTCTGTGACTGTACGGAATCAAAGGTATTGACCATGAGTGCACCTGTTTTGGCGCTGGCTTTCCAGTTGATGGCTTTCATCGGATCGTCTGTCGTGTAACTGCGGATTGTGCGAAAGGCAAATGGATCCTCATACAGACGTTTCGCACATTGCAGCGTGCCAAGCATCCGTTCGCAGACGGTCATGATTTCTGACACATCTGTCATTTTTGCATAGACGTAAATCGACGCGTCCGTTTCGATTCCGACACTGTAACTTTTTTTATAGAGAAGCGTATGCGTTGTGAGATCTGCGTCACTCACCGCATAATGTCCGCGCTTTCTGCAGTCCACGGCAATCTCTCTTGTAATCCGCTGTCTGCCAAGGACGGAGAACACATCCCTTTTGTATATGTAGTCGCTGACGCTTGTATTTTCAGTGTCAGCAAAATCAAGCTCCTTTTTCGTGTGAAAACCTACCTCCAGGATAGGAAGGGGCGTCCGTTTCCGGTTTTCAATCACCTCGTAGAGCTTTGTCTGTCCACCCGCGTAAAGCGTATCGGTGTCAAACCACAGTTTTACGTCCACCCCCCTGCGCCAGACCTTCTTATAATAGAAATCCCACAATACGCCGACAATAATAATTGCAAGCAATAAAAACAGAAACACCTTTCTCCTCCTTATATTCTTTTCGCTTTCCAATCCTCCGTGGGCAGCTTCACGCTGTTTAAAAGCCCGATTACAAAGCTTTCTTTCTGCGTTTCTTCCAGTTCCCCGATGAATCTGTGGCAAAGCACGGGCACGGCTACCGTCTTGATATCCTCCGGCACGACATAACCGCGTCCCTCCACAAGCGCATAGCCCTGTGCCGCACGCAGGAAAGCAAGCGTCCCTCTTGGACTTACTCCCTGCCATGTCGATGCAGCGCTTTGTCTGTTTTTTCTTGTTGCCTGCACAAGTGAGACAATATAGTTTCTTAAATCATCATGCACAAAGACTTCTCTGCACGCCTTTTGCAGTTGGCAGATTTCCTCTGCCGTGCACACTTCTCCAAGCTGCGACAATGGCTCTGCACGGATAAAGCGGTCAATCAACCCGCGCTCCTCGTCCGCACTCATGCCGCCCATGTTGATTTTCATGAGAAAGCGGTCAAGCTGCGCCTCAGGAAGTGGAAAACAGCCGATTGTCTCCACAGGATTTTGCGTGGCTATGACAAAAAACGGCGGCTCCAGCACTCTTGTTTCCCCGTCCACCGTCACCTGTCCCTCCGCCATACACTCCAACAGGCTTGACTGCGTGCGCGGCGTTGCCCGGTTGATTTCATCCGCCAATAGAATATTGGTAAATACGGGACCTTTTTTAAAGGTAAATTCGCCCTCTTCCTGATTAAAAAATGACAGTCCTGTCACATCGCTCGGAAGCAAATCCGGCGTAAACTGCACGCGCTCAAATTCGCAGCCCATCGACTTGGCAAGCGATTTCGCGAGCACTGTTTTGCCTGTGCCTGGCACGTCCTCTAAAAGGACGTGTCCGCCTGCGGCGAGCGATGCAAGCAGCAGGCGCGTGACCTCGCGCTTGCCAATCATTACTTTGGCGATGTTTTCTTCTATTTTGGAAAGTAGTTCATTTGTCTGCATATGTGCCTCCTGTTTTATGTTTTTCTTAACGCTTCTTCACGCGCCTGTTTCAAGTCATAATCCCCTTTTCTTCTTAAAAAAACATTATACCTTGATTGCTTCGCAACCATGGTATATTTATGCCCATTCGGGCAGGTATAATGTCTGACGACATTATACCATGCATTTCCCCAATCCGCACTATCAATCTTTGCAGAAGTTACGCTCCATATGATAAAATACACAAACTTTTTCCAACATCCGGAAACTTTCTATTTCAAATTCCACAAAATAGCGCTATACTATAATCGTAACGTATTAATTTTATCAAAATGCAAACAGGAGGATTCTTATGAGTGTTTATGCAGTAACAGGCGGTTCGAGCGGAATCGGGGCCGCAGCAGTGGAATTATTGAGAAAGGACGGACATGAGGTCATCAATATCGACTTAAAGGGCGGTGATATCTGCGCCAACCTTGCGACGCCGGAAGGCAGACAGGCTGCAATTGACGGGCTTTATGAGAAATGTCCTGACGGACTGGATGGTATTATCTGTAATGCCGGCGTTTCCGGCAACTGCGGAAATTATGAGCTTGTTATTTCGCTGAATTATTTCGGAACAGTCCGGCTTGCAAGAGGCGTGTATGAACTCTTAAAGAAAAAACACGGCAGCGTTGTTGTAACCGTATCAAATACAATTTCACAGGGAACAGGAAGAATGGATATTGTGGACTTGCTTAATAATATCGGCGATGAGCAGCGTATCTGCAACATTGTAAGCGCGTTCGATACGTCGAATCAGACAGTCGGACAGTCAATGTATATGGCAACAAAATATGCGCTGGCAAGATGGGTGCGCAGAATTTCTTCCTCATGGGCGGCAAACGGCGTGCGCGTCAATGCAGTTGCACCGGGAAATGTGCGGACTGCGATGACGGACAGCTTAAGCGACGCGGCAAAATTTGCGGTAAGTGCGCTTCCGATTCCGACCAGATACGGTTCTGATGCACTGATGGATCCCGCGGAAATTGCAGAATCAATGAAATTCCTTTTATCCGATGCTGCAAGAGGTGTCAATGGCATTATCCTCTTTACCGATGGCGGAACAGATGCACTTTTGAATTCTGAAAAAGTATATTAAAATGGAGGATATTAAAGTATGAAAGCGATTGAAAAATATATTGATGCATTACAGAAATGCGATAACAAAGGATTGTCGGAATTATTTACGACAGAGGGAAGCCTTGCCGACTACTGCCCGAACAGCTCCGGACATCATGAATACCATGTTTATGGGCGAGAAGCGATTGACATGTTTTTTAAAAATAAATTTTCGTTCCGTCAGTATCTGATTTCCAACGCGGAGGTCGTAAACGACGAGCAGGCGGAATTTATCGCCTCTATCGGCGGATACAATGTTATGGCGATTGCGACCGTAAGACGCGTTGATGAAAACGGTTTGATTGAACGGCTGACTGTAAGGCCAAAATAACAAAGCAAACGTTAATTGCAACTACGAAAGGGCACGGCAGTTATGAAAAATTTTTTCGCAAACATCTCTTTTGCGCACACCTTAAAAGACTACAAAAAGGAAAATCTCCCAAAGGATATTCTCGCCGGAATCATCATAGCCGCCGTGTCCATTCCGATTGCGATGGGTTATGCGCAGATTGCGGGACTGCCTGCGGTCTACGGGCTTTACGGTTCTGTATTTCCGATTATGATATTTGCCCTGTTTTCCACTTCCCCGCAGTTTGTTTTCGGTGTGGACGCCGCGCCTGCGGCGCTGATTGGCGGAGCGCTCTTGTCTTTTGAAATCGAAGCGCAGTCCGCCGAAGCAATGACAGTCGTTCCCGTGCTGACGTTTTACGTCGGGGCATGGCTGCTGCTTTTTTTCATACTCGGTGCAGGAAAACTTGTTAATTTTATATCAAAGCCGGTTATGGGCGGTTTTATTTCAGGCGTATGCTGCACGGTTATTCTCATGCAAGTCCCAAAGCTCTTTGGCGGCACGGCAGGAACAGGGGAACTGTTTGAACTCCTGGAGCATATTATCAGTGAACTGCCTGTATTTAATCTGCCCTCTTTGATTCTTGGAATCATTACGCTTGCCGTCGTACTTACGGCAAAGCGCATCTGCCCCAAATTCCCGATGGCAGTTGTCATGATTGCTTTAGGCGCCCTCTTTTCGTATTTTGCCCCGATGGAGCGCTTGGGCATTGTCTGTCTTTCGGCTGTTGAAACCGGGCTTCCACGGTTTTCATTTCCCAATCTGTTTGCCGTCCATTTCACGGACGCAATCGGCGCAAGCCTTTCCGTTGCCGTCGTCATTATGGCGCAGACATTGCTTGCGGAAAACAATTATGCGCTCAAACGCGGCTATAAGCTTAACGACAATCAGGAAATCCTTGCATTTTCCCTGGGAAATTTTGCATCCGCATTCACGGGATGCTGCCCCGTA
>DKYC01000067.1:50162-57586 GCA_002492295.1 Lachnospiraceae bacterium UBA7110 | reverse complement strand
TCACGGGATGCTGCCCCGTAAACGGCTCCGTACCGCGCACGGCAATGAACGACCAGTACGACGGCAGAACACAGCTTACAGGCATTATCGCAGGCATTACCATGATTTTCGTACTGCTGTTTGCCACAGGTTTTATCGGCTATCTGCCTGTTCCCGTTCTCACAGCGGTCGTTATGACGGCGCTGATTGGCGGACTGGAGTTTAAGCTTGCCGCAAAGCTAAAGCACTCCAGCAAAAGCGAATTTTACATCTTTATGGGCGCGTTTTTCGCAGTTTTAATACTAGGAACAATTAACGGTGTCCTTGTGGGAATCATCCTTTCGTTTACGGCAGTTATCCTGCGCGCTTCCAACCCGCCAAGATGTCTTTTGGGCGTCCTTCCGGGACATGATGATTTCTATGATATTTCACAGTTTAATCAGATTTACTCGATTGAACATGTGGTACTTTACCGCTTTACAAGCGACCTTTTCTTCGCAAACGTCGGCATCTTCCAGTCCGATATCGAAAAAAAACTCTCCGGCGACACCCGCGCCGTTATCGTAGACGCGTCGGGAATCGGAAGTATTGACAGCACGGCTGCAGAGCGGCTGATGCTTTTATATGAATCGCTTGACAAGCGGGGCGTTGCCTTTTACCTTAC
This sequence comes from Lachnospiraceae bacterium UBA7110, assembly GCA_002492295.1. Classification (GTDB taxonomy): domain Bacteria; phylum Bacillota; class Clostridia; order Lachnospirales; family Lachnospiraceae; genus COE1. The sequence goes on along the minus strand of DKYC01000067.1, from coordinate 56,943 downwards.
AGGGCATGTTGCAGCGTTAAACGATCAGATGCGCGCGCTTGGCATTGGCGAATTAATCCAAAAGGGCGCAGTCCGCCGCACAATGGAAAAAGCGCTTGCGGAAATCGGTTTGGAAAAGCCCTACCCAATCAAGGGAGTGCAGACAGCCGCACATTCTGTTGCAAAGAAACGCGCCGAGAGTATGCTGCACGAATTCCTTTGGGCATACGGTTCGGAGTGCGAGGCGGAAATGGAGCGTCAAATCCATAAACAGATTGAGGAGCTGCAGCGCACAGGAGATATCGAATCATTAATACACGGAAGCTGGAATCAGCTTGGCGAGATGGACGAGGATGAATGGCTGGAGCACCTTGAGGCACATCTTGCGGAAATCGCACGGATTTCGGGCAAGGACGAACAGCAGGTTGCGCTGGAATTTGAGCGGCGCAGACTTCACCTTGCCGAAAAAATTGCCCGCGAGCACCCCGATCTTGCGAAACGGTTTATGGAGCGCCGCGAGCTGTTGGACGCGCACCTAAAGGAACATCGTCCGGATGTTTATGAAAAAATCATACGGCTACGCAGTAAAATATAGCACTGCCTCATTGGCTTAACAGTTTTAACTGCATTCCCAACGGACATGACTTCCGTTTTCATCACGGGTGACAAGCAGCTGGCTGTCGATTTCCTGTTTTAGTTCCGTGACGTGGGAGATAATGCCTACAAGCCTTTTACTGCCTGCCATTTCCTTTAAAACCTTTACCGCCTGGCTTCTCGAATGCTCGTCAAGCGAGCCGAAACCTTCGTCAATGAACATCATATCAAGGTTCAATGCTGCCGCGCTCTGTTGGATTTGATCCGCCATTCCCAAAGACAACGCGAGCGCCGCCATGAAGGACTCACCGCCCGAGAGCGTACGGATTTCGCGCGTTTTTCCGGTTACCGTAGAATATACCATCAGATCAAGCCCCTTATTTTTTCCCTCCCCTGCCTTATCCAAATCAACCATGCGCAGCTCGAACTGCCCTGCCGACATATCCTGAAAGCGTCTGTTTGCCGCATAGAGGATTTGTTCCAAATAATACCGCTGAACATATGTTTCCAAATCCATGCGCCCACCGCTCACAGTTCCCGAAAACAGCTTATACAGTTTTTCCAGCCTGTTATATTCTACTGCTAGAACCGCACACTCCTGATTGCGCGGTTTTAACTGTTCGTAAACCTTTTGGTTGTCCTGACGAAGCGTCTTTACTGCCTCATATGATTCCCGCGCGTTGCTGTACGCCTCCTGCGCCGTTTCCTGTGCTGTTCTCAGGGAATCCATATCGGGACATTCCTTTCCTGCAACCGCTTTTCGGGCGGCGTCCTTGAGACTCTTTGCAGCCGCTTTTTTCTCTCTGTATTCCTGAACCTCTTCCTGAAGCCGCTCAGGCTCGTCCTTGTGATAATCCGCGACATATGCTTTCCATTCCGCCTCCGGCAGGTCCTTCTCCTGCATCATTGCTTCATATGACGCTTTCTTTTTTTCCGCATCCAAAGCCTGCCCGGGAAGCTCCTGCTCATACTGTGCTATGGAGGTTTCCGCTTTTGTCTGTTCTGCTGCCGCCTTCGATGCATTTGCAACTGCCTTGTCATACTCTTTCTTTTTCGTGTCATATGCATCCTGTGCCGCCCGCAGCTCCTGCCGTGCCTCCTCGTCTGACGTGTAGCTTAACCCTTCCTTCAGGCTTTCAATTTCCCGTTCGCTGCCTTTTATCTCCGCGTTTGCCGCCTCTGCTGCCTGATGATGCCGCGCAATCATTCCGCTTAGCTGCTCTTTTTCTCCTGCCGCATTGAAAAGGGCAGTTTCAAGCTCCTGCAATTCCTTTTTGTTTTTCTCAAGTGCCTTTCCCTCTTTGGAAACCGCGTCTTTCCATCGTTTGAAAATCATCTCGACTGTTTCTTCCGCAATCTCCCGCCCTGCCGCATCACCATGCTCCTTTAAGCTTTCGCAGCGTTTTAGCTTTTCAAGGCTTTCCGCAAACGCATTCTTTTTCTCCTCCCATGCGGTTACGGCGGCGTTTGACTGCCCCGCCAAGGCAAGCTGCTCTTTGTTGAGCTGTTCCGCTGCTTCCCGCGTTTCCTCCAGGCGCTCCTTCGAAATTTCCTCCTCTTCCGCCTCAATCCGATAAGGCGCAGGATGCTTTGTCGCGCCGCAAATCGGACAGGGCTTTCCATCCTCAAGCATGTCCACAAATACCTTTGCCTTCGAAGTCATATAACGCCTGTTAAGCATCTGATATTCGTTGTTTTTCGCTTCATACGCATCTGCAGCCGCCACGAACTGCGCCTGTGCCTCTTGCATTTTCAGCTCACATTTTGACAGCTCCGCCCTTCGTCTCCTAAGGTCCAAAACGTCTTCCCCAACCCGCTGCGCCTCCGCATTTCTTCCTTTCCACGCCTCATATAATGCTGCCACATTTCCCAATTCGGCAATTCTTTTGTTCCAGTCTGTTTCCCTTGTCTCTAAATCCACAAGCACCCTTTTGGCATCCGCCTCCGCCGTTACCGCATGTTCCAGCTTTGTCTTGCTTTTTTGAAGCTGTTCCGTGGCAAGACGGATTTTCCCAAACGTTTTTTGTGCCTCCGCCACGCGCTCCTGGATTTTGTGAAAACTGCCCTGCTGTATATCCAACTCTGCTTTCGTCTTCTGCTCCGACACGCCTGCCTCTTGTGCAGCAGTTATTAAGGCAGGAAGCAGCACTTTTTTTTGTTCCATGCTGGTGCCTGTTTGTTCTGCTTTTTTCTCCGCCTCCTCATACTGAAGGAACAACGCCCGGATTTCATATGCCGCACGGATATCCCGGATCAGCGCCTCCTTGTGTCTGATTGCACCGCTGATGCGCTCACATTCCTTTAGTGCGCATTCGGCATTTTCCAGCTGTGTGAAATATTTCACGGACTCTTGTGCCCTTGTATATGCCTCCCTTGCTCCATCCCTCTGCTCCTCGGCTTTCCGGTAATGCCCAAAGAGGCTTTTTTCCTCCTGCGCAAGGCTTTGGCAGAGGGCTTCAAGCTCCTCCATAAACGGCTCCATATTGGCAAGCGTCCCGCCTGTTATCTGTGTTTTGAGCGCATCCAGCCGCTGCGTGCCTTCATAATCCTTTGGAACCGCCACGCCCAAAGCAACTGCCCTGCACTCTGCCCTAATGCCTTCAAGCACCTTGCCTTTGTCCCCCTTGCGCTGTTCTAATTCCCTGACAATTTTTTCAAAAATCTCCGTATGGAACAGCTTGCGGAAAATCTCTTTTTTCTGTTTCGATTCCTCGCGCAGGATTTTCATAAACTCGCCCTGCGCAATCATCGCAATCTGCATAAACTGTGCCTTCGTAAGACCTGTGATTTCCTCTATTTTTTTGTTCGTTTCGTCAACCGAGCCTGCGTACTCCTGCCCGTTTGGCAAAAACAGGGATACCTTTTCCGTTTCCGCCTTATCCTTTAAGGTTCCCTTTCCTCCCCCCTTTTCCCGCAGCTTGCGATACGATGGAATCCGTTTCACGGTGTAGGACTGTGCGCCTTCCTCAAACGCTAACTCCACAAACGGCTCCGCCGAATACGCCGCATACTGACTACGCAAAATCTCGCCCTTTTTTTCATTGTCCGTAGAGCTTGCCTTTCCGTAAAGCGCAAACACAATCGCATCAAAGATTGTACTCTTTCCCGCCCCTGTATCGCCCGTAATCAAAAACAGATTTTGATTGGTCAGCGTAAAGTCCACCGTCGTCCGTTTCCCATAAGAGCCGAACGCCTCCATAACCAGTTTCATTGGTTTCATTTTACCCCTCCATATCGTTTACCACGTTGACGACTTCCCTGAGTATTTTCCGATACGCATCCTCTTCCTCCACATCAATTCTGTCCTTCATAAACGAACAGCAAAGCGCAAACGGATCTAAAATTTCCTTTTCCCCAAGCACGGGTATGTAATCCGGTTTCACCTGATTTTCCCTGCGTATCTCCAGCAAATTGGGAAATGCGAGCCGCAGCCTGTCCTGCAGGTCAAGCACGTCAAAATCCACCTTGTCACACAATATCACTGTCACATAATCCGCGCAGCCTTCCTTTAACACATCCTTTAACTCACCCTTAATCACACGCACCTTTCTCAGGGGTTCTAACGGCAGTACGGTTGTCATTACTTCACCTTTCTTTGCCATATCCACCATGATAATCCCTTTTTCCTGTCCCGCCTCGCTGACAGAGCATGCCAAAGGTGTCCCACAATAACGGATTGTATCCTTCCCGACCGTCATCGGTTTATGAATGTGCCCCAGTGCTGCGTAGTCAAAGCATTCCAGCACATCCGCACCGATTTCGTCGATATTCCCGACCGTCCGGATTTCGGAATCCATGCGCTCCACCGCGTCTGGATCCGTTCCCTTTGGCAGGTAAAACTGATGGCTGACAATCACATTCCGTTCCTTTTCATGAATACACTCGCGCCCGATCAGACGATGCAGTGTATCATTATAGGATAAACCGTTTCCATTTTCTCCCTCGCCGACAATCTGTCTGACCATAGACGGTTTGACAAACGGGAGCAGATAAAAATTGACCGTTCCGTACCTGTCCTCCAAAACAACCTTCTCGATATGCTCTTCCTGCGTGCGCGGCGGCATGCCAATCATGTACAGCCTGTGCTTTGACAAAACGCTGCGGAAACAATCTACCCGCTGCGCACTGTCATGATTGCCGCTGATTATCATGATTGTGCCGTCAGGAAGCGTTTCTGACAGATTTGTCACAAAATGGTCAAATAAATCCACCGCCTCCGCCGACGGCACCGGTCTGTCGTAAATGTCGCCTGCAATCACGACTGCGTCCGGTTTCTGCTCCGCCGCCATGGTTACGATTTGCCGCAGAATATATTCCTGGTCCTCGCTGAAATCACGGTTCATTAACTTTAATCCGATATGTAAATCCGATAAGTGAAAAAAACGCATTTGAATAATCCTATCCTTAAAATAATTTATGCCCTTATCATAGCACAGTCCTATCTATTTTTCAAATTTATGCCCTGTCCCATTCCATCCTTAAGTCGTTTTCCTTCGCCCCGCACTTTCCTTTCATAATTCCTTCCACCCCTTCATAGAATGTACAAAGCGTCAAAAAGGAGAACCTTTTCCAAACTATGAAGGATTATATTGAGGAACGAGCCATCAATATTGCTATGTATATTATTGATAATAACACGACTGTGAGGCAGACGGCAAAAGCGTTCGGCGTATCAAAATCAACCGTACATAAAGATGTCACCTCACGCCTGATGCAGGTTAATCCAACCCTTGCAAAGCAGGCACGCGCCGTGCTTGATGTCAATAAATCGGAGCGCCACATCAGAGGCGGACTTGCTACCCGCGAAAAATATCTTCATCGGACATAAGAACGGAATAAAACGGTATCGGAAAGGGACTGTCAAAAAGATGGTCCTTTTTTGTTTTCCTCTTGACTCGAGTCCGATTTCAGACTATAATACACTAAGTACGAAATCGGACTCAAAATTGTATCAACGTTTTTTAAGCACGTTGATATGAAACACTTTATATATAGAAAGGAAAATTACGCATGACACTTCACCTGGCCCAAAAGCAAAACGAATTTAACCGCCTGAACAAGGCAATTTCCGAACTGTACCACGACATCTGTCTCAGAATCGGTATTTCCGACAGCGTCTTTGACATTTTTTACGCTATCATCGCCCTCGGCGACGGCTGTTGCCAAAAGGATATCTGCAATTATGCCTTCACCAGCAAACAGACTATCCATTCCTCTATCCACAAGCTGGAAAAAGAAGGATTTATCACGCTAAAATCGGGAAAGGGACGGGAAATGCATATTTTCCTAACACCCAAAGGCGAATGCTTTATAGAAAAAAATATTGCGCCTGTTATTGTAATGGAAAATCAAACCTGTTTACAGATGAATCCAAAGGAATTAGATACCCTGCTTTTATTAACGAATCAATACTTGGAATGCCTGCGCACTCAGGCAAACGAATTAACAATACAAGGAGAACTGAAAAAATGAATACCAAAACAAAAATCCAATTATCAGACCATTTTACATACACAAGGCTTCTGCGTTTTGTGTTCCCATCGATTGTCATGATGATTTTTACCTCCATCTACGGCGTTGTCGATGGTCTGTTTGTGTCGAATTATGTGGGAAAAACGCCGTTTGCCGCGGTCAATCTGATTATGCCGTTTCTGATGATTATGGGTGCTATCGGTTTTATGTTCGGCACGGGCGGCAGCGCTGTTGTCGCGCAGGCGCTCGGCGAAGGCAAGCCGGATAAGGCAAACCAGTATTTTTCCATGATGGTCTATGTCGTCATCGAATGCGGCATCGTATTGACCGTAATCGGTCTTATCACACTTCGTCCAATTGCCGCCGCTTTCGGCGCAGAAGGCGAGATGCTTGATTACTGTGTTATTTACGGGCGTATTATTCTCCTTGCACAGACCGCTTTTATGCTGCAAAACGTCTTTCAAAGCTTTTTGGTCACTGCGGAACGCCCGAAGCTTGGTCTTGGCGTAACTGTCGCGGCAGGCATTACCAACATGGTGCTTGATTTTGTCTTTATCGTGATTTTTGACTGGGGCGTTGTCGGCGCCGCCGCTGCCACCGCTGCCAGTCAGATTATTGGCGGACTTGTGCCCCTGGTCTATTTTTTCCGGCCCAACACAAGCCTTTTAAAGCTGGTAAAAACCAGGGTGGACACTCGTATCCTGCTAAAAACCTGCACCAACGGTTCCTCGGAGCT
>DKYC01000067.1:49345-49875 GCA_002492295.1 Lachnospiraceae bacterium UBA7110 | reverse complement strand
CCAACGGTTCCTCGGAGCTGATGACCAATATTTCCCTGTCCTTGGTGAATATCCTCTACAACTTTCAGCTAATGCGCTATATCGGTGAGGACGGGATTGCGGCATACGGCGTTATTATGTACGTAAGCTTTATTTTTATTGCAATATTTATCGGCTACTCCATCGGCAGTGCTCCGGTGATTGGCTATCATTACGGCGCGGGAAATTATACGGAGTTAAAAGGACTTTTCCAAAAAAGCCTCTGCCTGATTATTCTATGGAACGTCCTTCTGACAGTGATTGCTTTCATAACCTCCCAGCCGCTTGCGCGCATTTTCGTCGGATATGACGCTGCGCTTACTGCATTGACAAAACGCGGACTTTGCCTGTATTCGCTGTCTTTTCTGATAACAGGACTGAATATTTTTGGCTCCGCATTTTTCACGGCGCTTGGAAACGGTGCCGTATCCGCCGCGATTTCCTTTTTAAGGACCCTGCTGTTTCAGATTGCAGCCGTGTTAATCCTGCCGCTGTTTCTTGGATTAGACGGT
>DKYC01000067.1:48565-49101 GCA_002492295.1 Lachnospiraceae bacterium UBA7110 | reverse complement strand
TTCTTGGATTAGACGGTATTTGGCTTGCCATTGCGGCGGCAGAATTTTTTGCACTGATTGTCACAATCTTCTTTTTTGTAAAACATGGAAAAAATTATCATTATACTTGAAAAATAACTGCCTGAAAAATAATTTACTTTTTTTGCATGATTTTGATTGACATTGAATATGATAAGGAGTAGTATTAATGTAATTAGTATATAGTATTAAATACTACATGTGACATTTATCAAAACTAGGGCTGTTTTATTGCAGTACTACATTAGTCAGATCAGAATGGAGGAGATTATGATGCAGTTAACAATCCGTGAACCCGGCAGTGCCCTGACCCATTTTATCGCCTGCCTTATGGCGGCTATCGCCGCATCACCGCTTATTATGAAAGCCCCGACAGGCATGGCTACCGCAGCCGTAGCTGTTTTCGCAGTCAGCATGATTTTACTTTATGGCGCGAGCGCCTTATATCACAGCGTCAACGTTACGGGAAAAGTGCTCAGCGTATTTCGTAAAATTGACCATATGATGATTTTTGTATT
>DKYC01000067.1:48100-48263 GCA_002492295.1 Lachnospiraceae bacterium UBA7110 | reverse complement strand
TGACCATATGATGATTTTTGTATTAATTGCCGGCTCTTACACACCCGTATGCCTGATTGTACTCGGCGGAAGCATGGGATATTTGCTGCTTGCACTTGTCTGGGGCGTCGCCATTGCAGGAATGCTTGTCAATATGGTTTGGATTACCTGTCCGAAATGGTTT
>DKYC01000067.1:20685-47799 GCA_002492295.1 Lachnospiraceae bacterium UBA7110 | reverse complement strand
CAACATCTGCTGGATTACCTGTCCGAAATGGTTTTCTTCCGCAATCTATATCGCAATGGGATGGATTTGCCTTTTGGTATTCGGAACGCTTTGGAATACGCTTCCCCACGCCGCGTTCGGATGGCTTCTTGCAGGCGGAATTATTTACACGATTGGCGGCGTTATCTATGCATTGAAGCTTCCTGTTTTCAATGCACTCCATAAAAATTTCGGCTCCCACGAAATCTTTCACCTTTTCGTGATGGGCGGAAGTATATGCCACTTTATCTTTATGTACTGTTATGTTGCTTAAGCAATCTTGGACAAAACAGGCTTTTTGCTAATCTTTTTATGCAAAGAGCCTGTTTTTTTGTCTATATCCTTTACATTTTCAACAAAAATTGATAAAATTGGAGTGATAGTTTTTTATTATTCCTTTGTTAAAGGAGGTTCACCATTGATTGACACAAAATTTGACATTGCTTACGCGGCAGGCCGTTTTGACCTATCGCTGAACATTCTTGATGGAAATCCACAGCTATTTAACCTAATGGGTATGGAGAGCTATTATTCGCTTTATAAAATGCTGCCCGACGATGAACAGAAGAAGGTGCGTACCGCGACTGCCAAATGTCTTGAGACACCCGGGCTCCAGTGCGATGAGTGCGTTCATATTACGGTAAACGGTAAATTATGCTGCTATATTCTCACAATAACGCTTTCCCGCGAAGGAGATGCATATGATATTCAGCTCATCAATGTAACAAACACGGAAAACCGCGTCAATGAGCTGAACCGGCGGATTAATACTGCGCGGGACTACATTGCGCTGACAGGTGTGGCAGTGTTTGCATATTATCCTGAAACACAGCGGTTTTATCTGTACTATGTAAACCAGCAGCAGAACGTCACGATTTTTGACCAGAATTTCGAAGAATGGGCTGCACAGATGCTTGGGGAAAACCGCATTTCAGTGGAAGACATGGAAATATTCCAGGCATTTTGCTCTACTCTGCGCAGCGGAAAATCCAGTCAGACTTATACATTCCATGGGTGCATTATCTCCGACGCAAACATCCTGGAACGCTACCGTGTAAGCTTTAAACCGAAGACATATGAAAACGGGGAGGCTATTGTCATCGGAACATGGTCCATTATACACGAGGCTACGGGTGACGCGGATGCAAACATTCTTGAAGACTCCTACGTTGACAGCCTTACCGGTCTTTTAAATAAAAAGTCCATCATGAAATATGCGGAGGACGCCCTGAAAGGGAAAAACCGCGAGCATGTGGCATTGGCAATTATTGATATAGACGATTTTAAGAGCGTAAATGATAATTTCGGACATATGTTCGGAGACAAGGTAATCAAAGCGGTCGCCGGGGTTATCAAAAATGCCGTCGGCACAACCGGTGTTGCCGGACGGATTGGCGGGGATGAGTTCTTTATTGTATTTGAAAAGCTCAGCGAAGAGCTTGAATTCCGGAATGTGCTGCGCTGCATAAAGACAAACGTGGCCATACAGTATCAGGATCAAATGGAACGCAAGCTAAGCTGTTCCATCGGTCTTGCACGTTACGGCATCGGACCATTTTCCACAACCTACCATGATTTATTTAAGATTGCGGACCGCTCTCTTTATCTCGCAAAGGTAAAGGGAAAAAACAGGTATATTATTTACAAGCCTGAACTTCATGGCGACTTTAACATACAAAACGATGAAGACATCATCAATGTGGCAAACACCTTCTATTCAGAGACGGACATTAATGCCCTTCATAACATGCTTACCGACCTGATTGTGTATGGTATTGATTCCATCACGGAGGTTCTTGACTTTTTTGCGCATGTCCTTACCATTAACAGGGTCTCCGTATTTTTAAGTGACAGCGGCGCGCCCGCTTACACAAACACCCTTCCGGCGGGTGTTCCTATGGCAGATCCTTCGGTGCTGAAAAATATCAAATACCTTTATCTGTTCACGAATGACCTGCTTGCAGTGAGCAATCTCCAGTCGCTTGAATTTTCGACCCCTGAAGTATATCAACTGCTTTCCGAAACAGGTGTTGCCTGCTTTATGCAGTATATTCTCCGCGACAGGGAGGGTGAGGTTGCCGGTTTGATATCCGCAGATGTTTTTGACCGAAGCTCTGCGTTTCCCAAAATTGCGCTCACGCTGTTTGCCGATATGTGCCGCGTAATGAATGCGGTATTTATCAGGGATAACTTAATATAGTGCGGTAAGACAATCCGGGGAAATAAAAAAGTGACACATGTGTCACTTTTTTTATATTTTCCGCTACTGCTCCATCTGCTTGCTCAAAAAACCCGCCGCAGACTGTGCAAGCTTCATTTCCACTTCATTCATTCTGTCGTCCTCGTTTGCAGACAACAGCACCACCGCACCCATAATGTCGCCCTGCGTGATAATCGGAATAATCACCTCATGCTGGTATTCCTCCACCTCATCATCCATGACTGCGATGTAGTCCTTATCGTTTCGTGAACTGCACACAACTTCGCGCGAGTTCATTTTTTCCTCAAGTGCCTTGCTCACTGATTTTCCAAGAATCTGCTTACTGCCTCCGCCTGCTGCCGCAATAAACTGGTCACGGTCGGCAATCAGTGCCAAATGCCCTGTCACCTGTGAAAGACTTTCCGCGTACTGCTTTGCAAAACTTCCCATCTCCCCTACGGGAGAATACTTCCTCAGTATAATCGAACCCTCATGGTCGGTAAAAATTTCCAACGGATCCGATTCCCTTATCCTTAATGTTCTTCTGATTTCTTTTGGTATAACCACGCGTCCTAAATCGTCGATCCTACGCACTATTCCCGTAGCCTTCACCGATACTTCCTCCATTCCAAATCTGTTGTTTCTTGTTTTTTATAATAGTAAACGTAAATGAATGCCGGAAAGTCTTCGGCTCTCGCAAGCATTTCGTTTTACCGTATTGCTAGTATTTGTATATAATGGATTTTTATGCGTAGTATTTTCGGTTATCCCCATTGAAGCAGGTTCAGCAGTAAAAACCATGCCACACCGTAGTATGTGACAACGCCTATCAAGTCATTGACCGTCGTAATCAACGGACCGGACGCAACCGCAGGGTCCACATGTATCTTTTTAAAAAAAATCGGCACGGACGTTCCGACAATGCTTGAGATTGTCATTGCTATCAGAAGCGCCGCTCCGGCACAAAGTGAAATTGCAAAGGAATACTGCGGCGCATTTCCCCGTATCAGCCACAGGTAAAGACCGATGATTGTAAAGGACAGCGTTCCCAGTATCAGTCCGTTGGAAAAACCAATGCGCATTTCCCGCAAAACCATTAAAAACTTCTGTCTTGTTTCAAGGTTTTCATCCATCAGGAGCCTTATTGTAACGGCAAGCGACTGCGTTCCCACATTTCCGGACATCCCAAGAATAACCGACTGAAAACTCACGATAATCGCAAGCTGCGCAATCACTGGCTCAAACAGGCTTGTGACCGTTGAGACGCACATGCTCAGCGCCAAAAGCACCACCAGCCACGGAAGCCTTTTTTTGATACTCTCCGCAAGCGGCTCCTCGAGCTCTGCCTCCTCCGTCATACCTGCAAGCTTTGCATAGTCTTCTCCTAACTCGTCATCGACTGCTTCCACAATATCCTGCGCCGTAATGACACCAAGCAGGATATTTCTGTCATCAAGGACAGGAATGGAGTCCTCCGCATAGTCCTTAAGCCGTTCAATACAGTCCTCAACCGTCTCATGGTCACGCACATAAGGGAATGACTGTGTAATAAGTGTCTCCAAATCGACATAATTTCTTGCCACAATCAAATCCTTCAAATCAATCGCACCATAAAAAGTCTCGTCATCATCCTTGACAAAAATCGTAGTAATATTATCATTATCTTCAGCCTGGGCAATCAGGGAGCGCATTGCCTGTTTTATCGTAAGGCTGCGTTCAATTTCAATGAAATTCGTCGTCATGCGGCTTCCGATTTCATCCTCCTCGTAGGAGCGGATTAGGTTAATGTCCTCCTTCGATTCCTCGTCAATCAGTTCAATGAGCTGATTGGCAATTTCATCATCCATCTCCTCAAGCACATCTACCGCGTCGTCGGCATCCATGTTCTCAATAATGTCCGCCGCAAGCTCCAGCTCCAGCTCCCCGATGTATTTCTGAGGGTCATCAAGATAGGCAAAAATTTCCGATACACGCTCCACACCAAGAATGTGGTAAAGCACAACCCGCTCACCCTCATTTAACTCATCCAGTGCGCTTGCAATATCGTTGTCATGATAGTTTGTCAGCTCATCTGCTATCTTTTTTGCTGTATTCCCACTACGCAAAAGCTTCACCAGCTCCTGTACATAGTCAGGTTCATTTAAAACTTCATTTTCCATAAAAAATCGCCCCCTATTATAATATCATCATTACAAGGGCGAATATCACATGCGTTCTCTCATATACGCCGCAGCCCGCAGGTGCGTCCGGTAATCCTATGGTGTCCTGTTTTTCACATAAAAAGAACACCCTATGTCTGTGTATTCACCCATTTTTCGCTGCCCGTAACTGTCACAACCGTCCATATAACTACACATCCTTTCGTGTCCTTATTTACCATATAGTTTATTTTACACCTTAATTATCCGTTTGTATACCAAAAAAAATGTAAAAAATACACAGCAAAACTCCCCACCTTCTACAGATGGGGAGTTTTGCTTATTTCTTTTTAAACTGATACGTTGCACTGTTTTTCACGTAAAACGTGCTGCCGCCCTGGTAAACCGTGCTGTCGCCGTTGACTGTCCACTGTCCCTTGCCCAGCTTATAAATCCGTTCCCGGCGCAGCTTTTTCTTCCCATTTTCCATGATTCCGTCACGAACCCATGTTTCCCACACTTCAATTGCGCATTCCGTGCGGTTGCCTGCCTTATCCTGCGCGGCAATAACTACCTGATAAAAATCATCCGAAGGTTTCACTGTAAACTCAGCGCGGTTGTCTGAAATCTCCACTGCCTCACCGTTTACCGTCACTTTTTGAAGATTTTCATCCGTTACCGTTACCGTCTGATTGCCGTAATAAATCCCACCGCCCGATACGCCACGAATCACCGGTGCCGTTTTATCCGACGGCTCCGTTGACGGCTCTTCCGATGGCGACTCCGTGGATGGTTCCTCCGATGGCACTTCTGTTGACGGCTCTTCCGATGGCGACTCCGTGGATGGTTCCTCCGATGGCGCTTCCGTTACCGGCTCTTCCTTGACCCAAAAAAACATCTCAATCCAGTTTCCTGCCATGTCTTCCGCCTTAATGATGTAAGGCTGCTCCGACGGCTTGAGCACAACATTCACCTGATTATTTACAATTGTCTGCGGCTCGTCATTTACCGTAACCTTCATAAGATATGCATCCGTAACTGCCACCGGCGTGTCACCGTAATAGGTCTGCCCATTCTGGATACCGGCAATTACGGGGTCCGCTCCGTCAATCAAAAACGACAGCGCTTCCGCCGGATATTCCGTTCCGTCCGCTTTTTTCACATAAAGCGTCACATCAACGCTCTGTGTAATCACGACGGCATCCGTCCAGGCATCCGCCTCCGACAGACGGATCTGGTAGCCATCCTTTGCGCGTATGGTTACTGTTCCCGTATACCAGCCTTGCGTAACTGCCTGCGGACCGGAAATCTCATATTTAACCTCGTCCGCCGTTGAAGACTTATATGCCTGAAGCTTTGCGTTTTTTTCATCAAAGTTTGGTCCGATTGTTCCAATACCGTTGGTCGTGTTCGTCCATATCTCGCTTGCGCTTTTAAGCTGGTATTCCGAGCCTTCGTATAAAAGCTTCCAGCTGTCCGCCTCCACACTGGGGAATGCTATATTCTGATAATTTTCAGCATTGACCGTTAAAGGCAATCCCGTGTCCTGCCCTTGTGCATCATACACAGGTATCGGGTAATCAACGCAGCTCCAAACCGGCTCCAATATCGGTTTTTTACATATGACCTTCGGAGAACTACCCGTTTCGTTGTTCTCCATATACGCATAATCAATAAAATTCTGTGTTGTTGCCAGTTTGCTCAGCGCAAATACCGTTTTTGGGGGGTTCTGCGGTTTCCCACTGCTGTCTACGGACCATAACTTCCAGTCGGTGCGCACGTAAAACCTGTCATCCCCCTCTCTGCCCTCCAAAATTGCCGAAATGATTTTTGCCGACTGGCTGTCCAAATTCACAGAATCCGGCACAACGCCATCTTGCGTAAAATGCAGCTTTGAGAGAATATCCGAATCGGACAGCAGATTCTCTATCGGCTGTGTCCCTGTATACACGTCAAACTTTATCTGGTCGCTTGTCAGGTCTGGATATAAATCCTCGTTTGCAGGGTCGCCCGTGGACTGAACCTGAAGCGTTTCCGTAGCAGGCTGTTCGGTCAAATCCGTTTGCACGGTTTCCGGAACCGGAGCATCCTGCGTTACTGTCAGCTGCTCTGATGTTTCCGGATGTTCCTCCACAGCCAGCACATCACTGTCAGGCTGCATCTCTTCCATTTCCGTTCCTGTTTCCCCTGTCTCTTCCAGTTCCGTTCCTGTGACGGATCCATCCGCAGCCGGCTGCCCCTGTGGCAGTTCATCCGCCAGCACCGGGCTTACTGTCGCTGCCACCATGACAAATGCCATCATCAATGATAATAGTCCTCTTGTTCTCCTATGCATCGATTTCATTCCTCTCTTTTTCATAACGATAAACACCTTATTTTTCAATCCACCGGACAGTTAAATTCCTGTTTACTTTTGTTGAGAAATCATAATCCCACGCACCGTTTTCCGTCGGACAAAGCTTCGGTTCCGTCGCCCTGTCTCCCTTTTTTACCCTCTGCGTTCCGAACGTACTTCCGTTATACTGGAACGTCACCGTATAATACTGTGTTTTCTTCTTGCCTCCGCCGCCTGAGCCTCCCTGCGAGGATGAATCCGTTTTCGGTTCCGCTGCCTGCGGCTTTGACTGTGACTGCGCCTCAGAAGACTGTGTTTCCGGCTGTCTTACCTCGGAAGGTCCTGTCACAGGCAGCTCCCCTAAATCCTGCTTAGGCTCCTGCTGTTCCTCCTCCTGCTTTGGCGGCTGCGGTGTTTTTTGCGTTGTCTTTGGCTGCTCCTGCTGCGGTTTCACAGGCGGCTCCTGCTCGTCTTCCTCTGGGAATTCCTGCGCATTATCATCCTGTGCCTGCTGTGCTTCTGCCGTTTCCCCTGTCTGCTGTGTCTTTCCCGCATCATCCTGCTTTGACGGTTCCTGTCCGTCCGCCTTTGACACATCCATGGCAATATCAATGCCCAGCGTCTCTATGTATTCCTGCATAATCTGCGGAAGTGCATCATAATCAATCTCCCCTGGCTCCTCCAAATCCTCAGGGGCTGTCGAAGTTCCCGTAATCCTCCATTCTTTTCCTGCTTCCACCATAATCTCTTCATCCAGGACCGTTCCGTCCGGTGCCACTGGCTTAGCACTCACCGTTCCCTGAAAAACCGTCAGCTTTGTACTGACCTCCCCGTTTTCATCCGTTCCTACTTCCACGCGGAAAACCGTTCCGCGCACCGCCATGATGGAATTGGGCGTATTGACCTCATAAGAGGCATTGGGACCAAGCTTATTTTTGATTTCACTTGTAACGGATCCCTGTTTTAACACAATGCTCGTTTTGGCATTCTCACCGTCACCCTCAGCAACAATATCCATCCGTGTGTCCTGCTCTGCCAAAAGGTACTTGTCATCGTCAAGCTTTAACCGCATACTGCTTTCGGATGCCACCGCAACGCTGTCGCCCGACTGCAGCATCAGGTTTTCATATGCCGCCATGTCGCCTACGCCCGTCCGTGTAATCGTCGCGCCGCCATTGACCTGATACACCATGATGGAGCGGTATGCCTCGTTCTTTCCTCCCATCAGGACCACGCAGCCCACCGCGACAGCCACCACCGCCGCCAAAACCGCGCAAACAACAACTCCTGTTTTCTTTGTCATGTTCTCACGACTCCTTTCCCTTCAAAATCCGCAGATTCTAATTGTCACATTTTTCACGGACTGCCTCCGCCAAATAATCCACCAGCCGGCTGTCCAGCTTCCCTTCGTCTGCCATGCCCTTTAAGATACCAAGCGCCTTCTCCTGTGAAACAGGCTTTTTATAGGGACGGTCTCTCGCCGTAAGCGCATCATACACGTCCGACACTGTAATCATTCTCGTTTCCAGCTCCAAATCCCCTCCCTTAAGATGTCTGGGATAGCCGGAGCCGTCAAGGAATTCATGGTGGGACGCCGCCCACTTCGGAATATCCTCATAGTTCTTGTTAAACCATACCTTGCCCAATATTTTCTCCGTCATTACCACATGGTACTCCATCTGTCTGCGGTCATCCTCCGTCAACGTACCCTTGCGGATACTCAGGCGCTCCCGCTCCTGCTTTGTCAGATACGAAAGTGTCTCGCCCGCATCATCCGTATAACCGTGCTGCGCAAGCTCCTGTACGCGCTCGTAATCCGCGTCATCAAGAATACCCTTTCCGTCTATCCTGTGGATAAAGTCCATGCTCTCCCGCAGGTAATCTATCTGTCTTTTATATTCCTTCTCGTCAATCCTGCCCTTCATATGGTCAATCGTATAATACGCTTCCAACAGCCGAAACCGCATTTCCACCGTTCCAAGCCCCCGGTCAAGCCGTGTCGCCCGGTTCATGATAGACAACGGTACCACCATCTTCCCGATGTCATGCAAAAGTGCCGCAAGCTCCAGCTTATCCTTGCGGTTCTCATCAAAATATTCTTCGCACTTACCCGCCTTATGCTGTTTATTAATATAATCCGCAATCATTCCGGCATACTCCGCCACTTTTCTCGTGTGGGAGCCGTTATACGGCGTACGCTCATCAATCGCGGTTGACATTGCCTCCACAAACGAACGCAGCTGCCGCTTCACTTCCTGCACATATTTGAGGTTTGTCATCTCAATCGCTGCCTGTGAACCAAGCGAACGGATAATAATCTCATACTCGGGGTCAAACGGTATGACCGTCCCGTCGTCATCCATAGCATTTAAAAGCTGCAGCACGCCAATCAGCTCATCCTCGTTGTTCTCAATCGGAATGACAAGCAGCGACTGCGTATGGTACCCCGTCAGCGCGTCATATTTTTTCGGTCCCGAGAAATCAAAGCGGGTATCATTATAAACGTCGGGAATGTTGATGATTTCCCTGTGCAACGCGGCATAAGAGCACACATTGCGCTCGGTCATCGCAACAGGCGGCATATTGTCAATCGGCTCGCCGTCCTCACCGCGGCTGATGTTTTGGGACAGCGTTTTCATAATCTTAAAGTGCAGCTTTCCCTCCTCAAAAAGATACAGGGTGCTCGCGTCGCAATGTGTAATGTCCATTCCGCTTTCCAAAATAAACGCCAGTAAATGATCCCGGTTTTTTTCCGTGGACAGCTTAATTCCAATATTCAGTATTCTCTTTAATTCCGCATTCGTCGGTTTTATTTTTTCCTCTGTCATTATCTGCATAGATAATCATGCCTTTCCGCACATATTTTTTAGTCCGCCTTCCTTGTAAAGGGATACAGTCCGTTTTTCTTTAAATATTCCAAGGAACGTCTTTGCCGCTCCAGATTTTTCATTTCTATCAGGACACTCGCCCGCACCGAAAACCTGCGCATTTCCCTGTCAAATGCATTCCAGTCAATCTGCCCTGTCCCAATCTCCTGATGCAAATCGTTTACCCGGTCGTTGTCATTGATATGCATATGGCGGATATACGGCGCAAGCGTCTCCACCCACTGCCCACCCGCAATACCGGTAACCGCCGCGTGCGCATAATCAAGGCAGACGCCAAAGCGCGGCTCCTTCTCCAGCCGATTTGCAAGCCGTGCCAAAATGTCGGGCGCTTCGTCGAACATATTTTCTACAAAAATCTGCTGTTTCGGGTACTCCTGCAGCAGTCCGCCGAAAAACGCCTCATTGACATCCACCCAGTTGTTCAGATATTTCTCATCCCGAAATCCGTACAGCCTGCCCGTATGGAACACCACTCCCCGCAATTCCAAATCTCGCGCAATTTCCATCGACTGCCGTATTCTGTGCTCGGATGCTTTGCGTATAAGCGAGTCCTCACTGTGAATGGTAATATCCAAAAACGCGCCGTGCAGGGTATCATGCGAACGGTCATGCGGCTGTTTACAGTAGAACGAAACCAGTTCGTCAATTTTCCCCCCGTCGTCCAATACCTTCGGGTTAAAAAAATCATTATATTCAAAGGCAGCGTGATACTGCTGCGCCAGTTCCAGCGTTTCCTCCATCCGGTTTTTATCCGGAATGATATGTAGCTGCTCCATCTCTGCAAGTCATGCTCCTTTCGCCTATTTTACATTATCCAACTGATATACGAAAACACCCTGCAATTTACCCTTGAGCGGAATTTCCCCAATGGGCGTAACCTCCACCCGCTCCCTGATTGCCTCATACACATCTTTACTGATTAAAATCTGTCCCCGCTTAGCATTGCTCTCCAGGCGTGCCGCCGTGTTGACGGTATCGCCGATTGCCGTGTAATCCATACGGAAGTCGCAGCCGATATTACCGACGACCGCATTGCCGCAATTGACGCCGATTCCAAATCCTACGCTCTTCCCAAAGCGTTTCTCGAACTTCCTGGCAATCGCATCCGCACCCGCCTTCATGTCCCGCGCCGTGCAGACAGCTTTATAAATATAATCCTCCAAATCAAACGGTGCGTTAAACACTGCCATTGTTGCGTCCCCCACAAACTTATCCAGCGTTCCGCCGTTTTTGAAAATGGAATTTGTCGTCAGGCTTAAGTATTCATTCAGGATTTCCACAACCTCTTCCGGTTTCAGGCTCTCCGACATTGTCGTAAAACCGCGGATATCCACAAACAGACAGGCGATATGACGGTTCTCACCGCCAAGTACCAGCTCAAAATCCCTGTCCTTGCTGATTTTATCAACGACCTGCGGCGCAACATACTGCTTAAACACATTGACAACCTTCTGCCGCCGCATAACTTCCTGTACATAACCGTAAATCAGATGGACCGCATAAATCAGGAAAAACACCACCGGAAGCAAAACAACCGGCATCACATAGCCCCGCCCGTACAGAACCTTTGCCAAAAGCGGATTGGCTGCCACACACACAACCGTCACAACCGTCGCCGGAATAATTTTCATCCGTCTGACCGACAGATAAAAGCCTGCCGCCAGGACCGCCGCCATCACCGCATAAATTTCCGATGGAAACTGCTGCTGTGTCCTGCCTTCCAGCAGTGCTTCCACAATATTTGCCTGTATTTCCACACCGTACATCTGTGTTCCATGGGAAATCGCAGGTATATAGGAATCCTGCATTCCCACCGCATAAGCGCCGACAAACACAATACCGTCCGCAAAAACCGCAGGGTTGACGGTACCGTCCAAAACATCTGTCATGGAAACCGTACTGTAACAGCCCGTTTTGCCGGAATATGAAAAAAGAAACTGGTTGTTTTTATCCAGTACAGGCAGTTCCATGTCCGCGCCGCGGCTCTCCTGATAGATTTTATATGCCTGCGCGGCAAGGCTGTAGCTGCGCTGT
Organism: Lachnospiraceae bacterium UBA7110; assembly: GCA_002492295.1. Lineage (GTDB taxonomy): Bacteria > Bacillota > Clostridia > Lachnospirales > Lachnospiraceae > COE1. The sequence continues at coordinate 36,186 of DKYC01000067.1, read as the reverse complement.
CCTTCCCCGTCATCTATATATGCCATCGCGCGGCGAACGTAACCGTCCTCACCGACAAGGGTATTGGCAAATCCCTGGCTTGTAGCTTCCCGCAGGGATTCATAAGGCGTAATCACGCCGTCCACATGATATTGGTTTAGCGTCATTCTGCCGTCGTCATCATACTCTGGCTGCTCCTTAAAACGATAGGACATCGCCGTCACGACGTTTCCTGCCTCCTTACAGGCTTCGGCAAAGGAAACGTCACCATCAGCATCGCCCTTTTCACTAAAAATAACGTCGAATACAAGTACGGCAGGCTTTGTCTGCGCATCCTTATTCAAGAGCCGCACCAAATCTGCCGAAAGTCCCCTGCTCCACGACGTAATTGAACCATATTGTTCCAGCGTCTTATCATCAATTGCTATAATGTAAATATTCTTATTGGCAACAGACGCCCGCTGGCATAACGCATCTGAAGCCATAACATCCACAGAGTATCCTGCCCGCGCCCATGCAAGCAGTCCTGTTGCCACTGCAATCAGAAACGCGGTCAGGACAACCTGCAGCCTTTGTTTTTTTGCCACTTTTATTCCTGCCCTTTTCCAACTGTAAAAAATTACATATTCTTACTGTTCATTATAGCAATTTATCCTTGAAAATCAAGCATCCGACGCCTCTTTTGTGCGTATTTGCCCAATATTTGCAGTCGTTTTATGCATTCTAAAGCTCCCCTAGCAGCTTCTCCACGGAAACAAGCTTCACGCAGAGCACAAAAACCCTTGTGGCATCTGCCATTTCCTCCGGTGTCGGGAAAGTCGGGGCAATACGGATATTGGAATCTTCCGGATCCACGCCGTAAGGATATGTCGCACCCGCGCCAGTGAGCACAACGCCAAGCGACTTACACTTTGCAACGATTGCCTTTGCACACCCCGGCATTGCGTTAAACGAAATGAAATATCCTCCTCTTGGCTTAATCCAGCTTCCGATTCCGGCTCCCGTAAGCTCTCTGTCCAGCGTGTCCAATACCGCTTCAAATTTGGACCGCAAAAGCTCGGCGTGCTTTTTCATATGCGCGTTTAAGCCGTCTATATTTTTGAAAAACCGCGCATGGCGCAATTGGTTAATCTTATCATGGCCGATTGTCTGCACTCCCATGAATTTCTGAATATAATCCATATTTTCCTTTGAGGTGGCAATCGCCGATACACCGGAGCCCGGAAAGCTCACCTTGGAGGTTGAGGCAAAGATATATACCATGTTGGGATTACCGGCTTTTTCACACTCATCCAAAATATTTAAAATCTCATCCTGGATATCGTCATAGAGATGATGAATACAGTACGCGTTGTCCCAGAAAATCCGGAAGTCCTCCGCTGCCGGCCTGAGGTTTGCAAAGCGCCGTACCACTTCATCCGAATAAGTTGTCCCTGTCGGATTTGAATATTTGGGCACGCACCAAATTCCTTTCACTGATTCATCATTATTTACATACTGTTCCACTAAATCCATATCCGGACCGTCCTCATACAGTGGAATGTTAATCATTTCGATGCCAAACGTTTCCGTAATCCGGAAATGCCTGTCATACCCCGGAACCGGGCACAGGAATTTCACCTTATCCAGCTCACACCAGGGCTTAGAACCGTTCACGCCTTTTACCATGGAGCGCACTACTGTGTCGTACATGATATTCAGGCTGGAATTTCCGCACACGATGACATTATCCTTTTTCACGCCAATCATGTCCGCCAAAAGCCGTCTGCACTCGCCGATACCGTCCCAGTCCCCATAATTTCTGGTATCGTTTCCAAGCAGTGTATTCATGTCTGCCTGACTGTTAATAACATCCAGCATCGGCATCGACAGCGCCAGCTGCGAAACACCCGGCTTTCCCCTTGCCATATTGAGGGACAGCCCTTTGGCCTCCTCTGTTTTCAGTTCGTTCTCCAAATCCGCCTTGAGTGCAAGCAGTTCTTCCCGGCTCATGTTCTTATACGATTTCATAATCTGTTTTCCCCTTTTCTTTTTCAGCCTTATTTCGCCTTTTTATTTGGTGCGAATTTCCTATTGCATCATATTTTACCATTTTCCGGCTTACGATGCAATATACATCACAATTTACATCACGATTTCCTGATGAATGCCCGATACCGTCCATTCAGGCATCCGCATGCACGCAAAAAACGCAAGCATGACAACTTGCGTTTCAATAATCTGCCTTGAAAATCCCCTGCAGACAGCCTGTCCAGCCGCGGTGTCCTAAAAAACCGTTTTGGCATTTTTCCCATCAATTATATCCCCAATATCCGCCAGCGTCTTCGCAACCCCGTAAAGCATTGGCATCAGTTCTTCGTCCGGCTGTGTCAAATCCGGCACCATCACGGGTCTGCAGCCTGCAGCATATGCCGATTTGATACCGTTTGGCGAATCTTCTACCGCGATACAGTCCTGCGGCTTTTCGTTAATTTGTTCACAGGCGTACAGGTACACATCCGGCGCTGGCTTTCCGTTTTTCACCTGCTTTGCACTCACAATCCTGTCAAACCGGTCTTTTACGCCGATTGTTTCCAGATGCCGGTAGGTAAGCTCGATTGGCGTCGCCGTCGCAACGGCTGTCTTGATTCCATTTTCCCGTAAAAAATTTAAGAGCCCGTCAAGCCCCGGCTTTTTTTCCAGCCCGTACTTTGCAAGGCGCTCTGCAACCAGCCTGCGCCGAACCTCGCGAATCGCAAAATAGTCAAAGCCCTCCCCGAAAATGTCCTTCATCAAATCCGAGGCAAGCCTTGGGTCTAAGCTGCGAAGCAGAAGCGCGTGCTGTTCCGTAAAATCAAAGCCCGCACTGCGCGCTGCCTCGCACCATGCCGCGTTATAATGTTTTTCCGTATCTATGAGCACTCCATCCATGTCAAAAATTACTGCTTTTATCATTTTTACAACCCTTATCAATTCTTCATTCTTTCCGCAAAGCTTATGTTTCGTTCGCCCTCAGGATTTTCTCCTTGGGAACCTCCTGATTTTGTTGTATCAGGTTTAAGAGCGTGATATAATTTTTAATCATATCCCTTGCCGTGGTTTCTTCGCCTTCCGCAGTTTTATTGTACTGCTGCTTGAGAAAATAAATATAATCATCATGCTCAAGCTTTGGTGAATAACCGTACAGTATTCCGTGCATTCCTGCAAGTTTCTCCAGCAGCACATACATCTCCCCCGGATTTAATGCCGCAAGCTTTATCACAGGCGATGCCATATCGCGCAGCCCCGCCGCCCCCTCGCCGGCAAAGGCTGTGTCCTCCAGTCTTGATTTCAATGGTCCAAAGCTGAATACACCGCGCGCAGGATCCTCCATTGCCTCTTTCGTCACACTGATAATAATCCCGAGATGTGACGCCTTGCCCTGCAGCGCATCATTGTAAATAGACAGCAGCTTATTATAATTGTATTCCCTTCCCACGCGGCTTGGAATTTCATACAGTGTCGCAAGCTCGTCTATACACACGTAAAGACCGGTGTAACCTGCCTTCACCACGAAATCGGCAAACAGTTTTACAAAATCGTACCAGTTATCATCCGTAATAATCAGATTTACCCCTAAATCCGTCTTTGCCTCCGTCCTGGTCTTATACTCCCCGCAAAGCCAGCGCAGCGCCTTTTTTTGGAGCTCCATATCACCCGTCCTGTGTCCTTTGTAATAAGAAGCCAGCACTTTTCCGAAATCAAAACCGTTTACCCGTTCTTCCATTGAGGAAGTAATTTTGTAGATTTTCTGACTCACTCTCACATCGAAAACTTCATGTCCCGGTACCAGCCCCTCATACTGTACCACCTCGTTTTCCAGAGTGCTGATCCACTTGTCAAGAATGAGCTGCAGTGCCCCATTGTCCGGACACGCGTGTATCGCCATGTTTCGGATTAATTCCTTATAGGTGGCAAGTCCCTGTCCCTTATTGCCGACAAAGCGTTTGTCCACCGACAGCTCCACGTCTGTCACGACGAAGTTTTTCTCCATCACGTGATTACGCAGCGCGTGCATGAGAAAGGTTTTGCCGCTTCCGTATTTCCCCTCAATAAAACGGACTGCCGCCCCACCCTGCTCAATAACCGAAACGTCCTGCAGCAGCGCCTGAATTTCATTTCTTCTCCCCACAGTAATGTATTCAAGCCCTGTCCTTGGAACAACTCCGCCTTTTAAGGAATTTAAAACCGTGGCTGCTGTCGCCCTTGATATCCTGCTATCCATACAACCCATTCCTTTCCTTTAAGAATCTATGTAAAAAAATTGGTGATTTCAATTTTTTTACCGAATTTAAACAACCCTTAGCTGTGACTGCACAAAATCCGCATCAGCCCTTATCCTGTCAAGGTTTTCAAGGCTAAACTCAAACGACATCTTTTCCTCTTCCCTGTCGTGGCTCAACCGCTCAAATGCCTTCTCTATCATAATCACCCGCCTTTGCTGGCGGATCATCGCAAAAATCCGCTTATGGATTTGCTCCGTGCTCTTGTCGCTGTCCGTCGCGTAATCTATCAGTTCAATCATGCGCTCCGCATCATACGGGTAAAAGTCCGTAGCGCACATCCTCCCCGCGCCCGAATCCCCTGCCGGGATGAAAACGCCCATCGAAAGCTCCCCGTCACACAGGTACGTAATAACCATCGGTCTGCGGATTAACCCCGCAAAAACCTCTGTCAGCAAATCGGGCGAGACCTTGGTTTTCAGCTGGACCTCAAACACGGACATGCCCTTCTCCCGCACAAGTTCTACGATATTGGTAATGCCCTCCTTGTCCACAAGATGGTAGCACCACTCCACGCTCGCTACGGCACTCTCAAAAATCCGGCGGCATTTTAAATTATCAATTTTTCCAACCAGTGTACTCAGTGGCATTCCTCTCTCAACCTTGTACTGTCTTGGAATGTTATAACGTCCCTCGCTCATGAAATTCCTCCATTATTTATGACTGCATTGATTATAACTGCACTTGTCATTTCATTTTCCATAATTTTATGTTGTAAACTTGTTATGTAAATCATTTTAGGCTATTATAATATATTATTCAAAAAATTTCTACAATTTGCGCAATTTTCTTGAAAGTTTGTTAAAATTGTTGGACTACACCGTCGTTTTATGCTGAAAAAAGCGCAATATTTTGTCAAATTGGCATAATATTGCGCCTTTCTCTAAAAAAAATCTTTAAAAAATCCTTCTAATTTACTTTCACATATTCCTTTTTAACCCAGCCTTCAAGATTGCCATCGGTGCCTGTTATTAATATATGATAAAATCCATTTTCCTCTGATAAAATCGTCACCCCCCGGTTTTCCTCAAGAATAGTGACGACTGCGGCGTTTTGTGACGATTCCTCCCTGACTTTAAGCGTGTCAATATTTGTCAAAATATTCATGTTTGCTCTTGTTGAAGGTCCTTCCATTAAACTTGTTTTTTTGAAATTTCAACTGTATACTCAGACAGCGGCATATAGGCATAGTCAACACCAACCTTTATTTTTTCGTTGCTCCACTGTCCCTCCAAATCCACCATTTCCACATGGAGCAGTTTTTTCATAACTGCCTCATTCCGCAGTTGTTCCACTGTTTTGTCCTGTAACAGATTCCCCAAAGCGTTCATTATTTCAATACGCGTGTTATTATATTCCCTGACAGTAAGCGCATCTGCATTTTGAATATCAAGTGTCATGAAATATTCCAGTACCGCATTATCTGATACCGCGTCATAATTTGTGCTGCAATATCCGCCAAATTCCCTTACCCGCCACTGCTCTGCCGTCAATGGTTCCAAAATATAAAACAGGAAATTTGCCAGTTCATCACTGTCCTTTTTTCATAGAGCGTGTTATTCTGTGAAAAGCGTTCCAATAACGCATGATATGAAACCGTATCGGTCAACTCCCATACCTTCTGTCGATATTCCGAAACACTCATATCCTCATAGCCGTCAAACCGGAGTGCACGCAACATATCAATATCCTCTTCGGAATACCCCTGAAAATTCACACTGTTATTTTTTGTCTGTTCCGTTTTCTTTGCCGACGCACAGGTTGCAACCGCAACCGCAACGCCAATGATTAAAATAACAGACGTCAATATTGAAATAACAGTTGTTTTTTTCTTCCATATCAATCAGCATATTGGCATAAGCTGACTTGGACAGCTCACCAAAACAGTGCACCACACTTTCATCGCAGACAAGCTCCATATCACGCTGCATGAAAACATACATCAGCCACACAAACGGATTAAGAAATCCGGTCCGACTGTTTCACACAAATCCAGCGTCTGCACAAAACTGCGGTAGTTTGTGTAAGAATTTTTGTTTGGCTTTACGCAATATCACATTGTTTTGTGGTTTTGTAATTATCACTTTGCCTGCGGCCACCGCTTTTCCATACTTCCTTCTTAAATAGCCAATTCTTCCTTACTCATACAGCACTCCCATATCCTCCAGCACTCCGTTCACATGCTCCATCATCAGCTCCGCCTCCTTCTCCACCAGCCCGTACTTCTTATACCGGAATACAAAACTCGGCGTTCCCTTCGCACTAAACTCCATTGTGCCCTTCTTGTACCGCCCCATAAACTCTGGCAGCTTCTCAACGCAAACCGGCGCATACGCCTCCATAAAAAACGTAATCTGCCCGACTTTTCCCTTAATCTCTGTCACATACCGCTTGTGCGCCATCACCCGAATGAGTGAAATTTTTATTAAATTTTCCACCGACTTAGGCACCGCGCCAAACCTGTCCTTAAGCTCTTTTCGCATATCGTCGCACTCCGCCTCATTCTCGAGGCTCGCAATCCGCTTGTAAATATCAAGCTTCTGCACCTCGTTCACAATATACGAAGCCGGAATAAACGCGTCCACATCCATATCCACATACGTATTGAAATCCTCGTCCGCCGTCTTAATGCCTTTGAGCGTCTTAACCGCCTCATTCAACAGCTTGCAGTAAAGGTCATACCCGACCGCCTCCATGTGGCCATGCTGCCGCTCCCCCAAAAGATTGCCCGCGCCCCGGATTTCAAGATCACGCATTGCAATCTTAAAACCGCTGCCTAGATCCGTAAACTCCTTAATCGCCTGCAGACGTTTCTCCGCCACCTCTTTTAACATTTTATCCTTTTTATACATCAAAAATGCATATGCCGTACGGTTAGAACGTCCAACACGCCCGCGAAGCTGGTAAAGCTGTGAAAGCCCCATATTGTCCGAGTCATGGATAATCATCGTGTTCACATTGGAAATATCTAGCCCCGTCTCGATAATCGTTGTCGAGACAAGCACGTCAATCTCCCCGTTGATAAACTCAAACATAATCTTCTCAAGCTCATGCTCTTTCATCTGTCCATGCGCAAATGCCACATTTGCCTCCGGCACAAGCTTCGCAATTCTGTCCGTAATATCGTCAATATTATTCACACGGTTATAGACATAGTAAACCTGCCCGCCTCTGGAAAGCTCACGCAGAATTGCCTCCCGCACAAGCTCCTCATTATACTCCATCACATATGTCTGAATGGGCTGCCGCTCCCCCGGTGCCTCCTCCAAAACGCTCATGTCGCGTATGCCAAGCAGACTCATATGAAGCGTCCGCGGAATGGGAGTCGCTGTCAGTGTCAGCACGTCCACATCATCCTTAATCTGCTTAATCTTCTCCTTATGCCGCACGCCAAAACGCTGCTCCTCGTCGATAATCAAAAGCCCAAGCTCCTTATACTTCACATCATCCGAAAGCAGCCTGTGCGTCCCGATAACGATGTCCACCATCCCCTTTTTCAGACCTTCTATGGTCTTTTTCATCTCGCTTGCCGTACGGAACCTTGAGAGCATTTCCACCGTCACCGGAAAGTCCTTCATGCGCTGTAAAAATGTATTGTAGTGCTGCTGCACAAGAATGGTCGTCGGCACAAGATACGCCACCTGCTTTCCGTCCTGCACCGCTTTAAACGCCGCGCGGATTGCAATCTCCGTCTTCCCATAGCCCACGTCGCCGCAAATCAGACGGTCCATAATGCGCGGACTTTCCATATCGTTCTTTGTCGCCTCAATAGCAAGCAGCTGATCCTCCGTCTCCTCAAACGGGAACATCTCCTCAAACTCCTGCTGCCATACAGTATCCTTACTGAATACAAAGCCCTGCTTCTTTTGCCGCACCGCATACAGCTCCACCAGATCCTTCGCAATCTCGTTTACCGCAGTCTTTACCCGCGACTTCGTCTTTGCCCATTCCTGTGTTCCAAGCTTATTAAGTTTCGGCTTTTTCGCCGCATCCGCCGCCGCATACTTCTGAATGACGTCAAGCCCCGTCGCCAAAATATAAAGATTTCCACCGTCACGGTACTCAATCTTGATATAATCCTTTACGACCTTGTCAACCTCAACCTTCTCAATCCCCCTGTATATGCCAAGCCCGTGGTTCTCATGCACCACGTAGTCGCCCACCTTCAAATCGGAAAAGTCCTGTATCTTCACGCCGCCGCTAAAACTCTTCCTGCGCTTTTTTTTCTTCTGCTGCTTCCCGAAAATATCCGTCTCCGAAATTACCGCAAGCTTCAGATACGGATACTCAAACCCTTTGAGTGCCGCCCCGTGATACGTAATAATCTCCCCCGGCTGCTGCACCCGCTCACAGTCTTCCGTGTAAAACGCGCCAAGCCCCTCATCCTGCAAATCATGCGCAAGACGCTTCGCGCGTGTCGCGGACGTCGATAACAGCAAAACGCGAAATCCCTTCTTTTTATAAAACTTCAAATCTTTCACAAGCTCCGGAAAGCTATTATTATAGGAAGAAATATTGCGCGCGTTCACCAGAAAACGGTTTGCAAACCGCAGCCCGAAATTCTTAAACTCCATCGCCGAAAGTGCCAAAACACGCATCCGCTCAAGCCTTGCCATAATCTCCTGCACGCCAAACAGCACGTCCTGCTGCCTCGGAAGGATGTAACCGCCAAGCGCCCTGCTTGCCATGCTCTCGCGGAACTCCAGCTCCACCGCCCGCGCATGCTCCTCCACCCGAAGCGGCTCGTCAATATAGACACAGCACCTGCGGTCCACAAAAAAGTCGGCAAACGACATCGTATCCCCATAAAAATACCCAAGAAAGCTCTCCAAATTGATGTAGCTTTGAAACTGCGTCACCTGTTCCTTCAAATCCTGAACATACAGCTCCAGCCGGTGCGCTTCCTCCGGTTTCGTATTGTTGCGGAAATACGCAGCCCGCTCCTTACAGTCTTTCTCAATCTCATGAAAGCCTTTATCCAGCTTTTGCTGCGAGAGAATAAGCTCTGTCGCCGGAAAAACTGACACGTGTGTCAAATTTTCCTCAACAGAGCGCTGACTTAGTACATCAAACGAACGGATGGACTCGACTTCGTCCCCCCATAGCTCAATCCTCACCGGATTGTCCGCCGTCAAATCAAAAATATCCATAATGCCGCCGCGAATCGAAAACTGCCCCGCAGACTCCACCTGATACGTTTTTTCATATCCCATCGCCACAAGTTTCCTTGCAAGCGCATTCTCCTCAACCACGCTGCCCTTGCTGATTTCAATAACATTTTCCTGTAACACGGACAGCGGCACCTGATGCGCCATCAACGCGGCAAACGTCGTCACAACAGTAATCGGCGTCCCCTCCAAAACGCGCCGCTGCACCGCAAGCCGCTCCGTCGCAAGCTGTCTTCCGTGAATATCCGCCTGATAAAAAATCAAATCCTTCGCCGGATAAAAATAGGACTCACGACAATAAAGACGGCAGTCCTCCAACAACTCCCGCGCCTTCATATCACTGTATGTCACAATCAGCCGCACATCAAAATCCGTGCGTACGTCCCCCGCGCCAAGACCGAAAATCAGATGAAGCTTCTGCGTATCCACACAGCCGCTGATACTGACCTTTGCGTCCGCTGCCGTAAGCCCCTTTACAATCTCATCATACTCACCAAGCTCCTTGAGCGGTGCAAACAATAAATTCACCCGTTTTCCTCCTTGCCTGGCTTTTTGTTATAATCATTCATCGCCTTGTCAACCTCCCCCGAAAGCATTAAATTCACCGCGCCGTCCACCTTCTCAAGACTGTCCTTCATCACGCCAAGCTCTTCCTTACTAAAATGTCCAAGCACATAGTCCGCAAGGTCATACCCCTTTGGCTTTTCCCCAACGCCGATTTTAATGCGCAGAAACACATCATGCCCTAAATGCGCGATAATGTTTTTAATCCCGTTATGACCGCCCGCGCTGCCCTTTTTGCGAATGCGAAGCTGTCCCACGTCAAGGCTCACGTCGTCATAAATCACAATCAGCTCACTCCCTGCATCCACTTTATAATAATCTATGACGGCACGCACTGCCTCACCACTCAAATTCATATATGTTAAAGGTTTCACAAGCACGACCTTATGCCCGTTGATAACACCTTTGCCAATCATTGCCTTATGCCTGCAGTCCAACACGCTGATATTGTATTTTTCCGCAAGCGCATCAATCGCCATAAACCCGATATTATGCCTTGTATTCTCATATTCCCGCGTCGGATTGCCAAGTCCCACAATAATAACCATTTTTGCACCTACCTCCATTATTAATGAAGAACTCCGTCCTTGCGTTCTTCGGTGTAAAACTTAGATTTTCTTAGTGGGCGTCTTTTGACCGCTTAGAAAATCTTTTCACTCTTCTTAAATCTGATGCCGGACCACCGCATACTCGTCTCCATTCCTGTAATAAGGGCAGCTTTTATAGTGCCCCTCCATAAACCGTGCCATATCGTCCTCGTCCAAATCCGCCTCGCAGTACCAGCACTCATCCTCGTCGTCATACACATTATACGCACACGTATCACAGTTTGCACTTCCCATAATAACTTTCTCCTTTGATGAATTTTTGCAGGCTAAACCTATGTTTCCTATTAATCATAACAAAATTCCGGACACCAAACCACTTCATACGGCTCACGGTAAAAAACAGAAACCCTCACATCCGCATATTCATTCTCCTGCGGTTGAACCAAAATACACTCGTTCCCATTCAGATAAACACCGTATCCGCCCTCATCATTATAAAAAATACTAAACGCACCAAGCACCGTATCGCATCTTGTACCCGATTCATGGCTGTCATTCAAAATCGTTAAATGCCCCTCCCCCGTATTTAAGACAGCTATAAAATCCGTATTCTGCGCAACACTCTGCGTATCCACGCCAAAGCCTTCCAGCAATGCCGCAAACCGTTTATCATTTATGACATCGTGATTGACAATTTCAATCAATACATCACAACCATTGTTCCTGACCTCCGTGCACCACCGCGCGGGCTCACCATCCTCACACAGTTTCGACCACATCACATATTCCTTGGAAAAATCAAACCGCAATGCCTCCTGCATCTTATGATTATCAAGCATCACTTCTATTCCATTCTGCCCGCGCAAATCCAGCGAACGCCACAGCACATCATCCACAAAAATCCGGCAGCTCCCCGAAGGTTCGGTATCCTCCTCCATCCGGACAGTCCCGATGCAGGTCCGCACACCCTCCGGCAGGGAAAGAGACTCAAAATACTCCACTTTTCCGTCCGAACCGCGCACCACCGCATATTTTACAGTATCCGTAAGCTGTGCTGTGTTAACCCCGATATACGACAAAAATTCCCCGTAATCACTGTTCTCCAAAAATCCCCTGTCATTCACCGCAACCAAAAAATCAGACTGCAAAAAGTCCTTATACTGTGCACTCCGTACAATATAAACATTTGTTGTTGCATTCTCGCCCAAAACAAGCGTCTCCACGCGCCTGTAATAGTCGTCCGTTTCCTGAAGCCTTTCCGCCACAAACTCGCGGAAATCCGTCAGACCGCGCTCCGCGTCCCAGTAGCTCCCATCCTGCCAGCGTTCCCTGTCCCGCAGAAACGCCCCCGAGCCATAGATATCCTTCTCATAACCATCAATCAGTATATTCAGGTTTTCCTCCGACCACAAATCCTTCCGTAATGTCCAGTACTTCTCCAAAATCAGTTGCCAAATCTCTTCATCCCCGTTCAAAATCAAAGACGGCAGATTTCCAAGCCCCCAAACTGTGTTCTGACTGCTCGGGACACCATACGCCTTGCACAGGTTCGTCTCTGCGTCGCCCGTCCACTGCAGTCCCCACGTAATATCCATATCCCACGGCGTATACAGGACCTTTTCCTGACCGTCCTTCTTGTGAAACGAGAGAAACAAATTCTTTGCCGACAGACTGTTAATCACCCCGACATGGTCAATCCCCTGTATCAGGTTCAAAAACAGATACATGTCAACCGCATTATCAATGTCAATCCCTTCATACATCCGCTCCGCGTCCGCCCAATCCGCATGCAGCGTGGAAAAATGCTCTTTCAGGGACACCCACGCGTCGTCCGCCTCACTCGTACTGTACCCGTCAACACCTGCATCCGGCAGCGACAGCATATAATCCTCACTGTCCCATGTACTTTTTTTGTAAAGACGTTCCCCCTGCGACACGTCAATTGAAAGCTGTAAATCGTCAATCGGATACCCAAGAGCATACAGTCCCCAATATTCGCCATTTAAAAACAACTCAACATAACGGTACTCCATCCCGTTGTCAATCCCGAACGCATTATCCATCGCACAGGTGTTCTTCCACAAGGCCGACGAAAACACATTCCTGATTTTCTCAGGATCATTGTATGCTGCATATAAAATCCAGTCATCATCCTGGCGCATCCCCAAAAGCGAAACTTTATTCAGCCGCGTATTGCCTCCCAACGACTCCTTCGTAAGCGAAAGCTTATACCCCTTTTTCGGATACGTCCTCGTCGAGCCGCCCCGGATATGCATCTCCCCGTCCGATTCCGTAAAACGCTGTGCAGCACCCTTCCTGTTATCAAAAAGCGTCATCTGCACCGGCATGTCCTCATCTCCGATTTCCGCGTCGCATGCAATATTCATTAACGGCAATGTCGTACACACAAGCGTGTACTCCCGATACATAACGCCGTTATATGCCGCCAAGCGAAACTTCTTCGCCGCCTGCACGTCTTCCGACGTAATCCGCTCCCCGAGCACTGCAACACGCACATCATCAAGCGCCGCACGCACCTCCACACGCGGATTGTATGCGCTGCTGCTGCCTTCCTCCAGGGAATAATAGAATGTCTGCGAAGACGCGTCAAAAAAAAGCTGCTGTTCGTCAAAAACAAGCGCATCCAGCAGCTCCTCCCCGCTCTCCATACGGCGGCTGTCCATAATCAGACGATACTGCTCCCCGCTCACGCAAAGATTCTCAAACCGGACAGTCCCCCCCAAAAAACATATCAAATACACCGCCAAAATGCCCGAAACAAACAGCAGCGATAACCCAATCTTTTTTTTCATATCCATTCCTAAATCACATCTTCACTGTCATATTCAATCACGGAAAACTTCTCAATCTCAAGCTCTTTTAACCGTTCCGTCAGCGCCGTCGGATCCTTTACGGAAAACTCAATCACATAATTCATCCCCCGCGCCGTATAATTCCTGCTCTTAATGCGAAACCGAGAAGTCACTTCCTTAATATTGCGCAGAACTTCCAGATCCATCTCCGGCATGCATTGGAAAACCAGTACAAACGGGCGCCTTCCGATTGAAACATAGTTCATCAAAAGCAGTACAACCGTCACGGCAAGCGAAGTCAGAACCGCCACTTCATACAACTGGCACCCGCATATAATCCCAGTATGAACAGACCAAAGCAGATACAGCATATCCACCGGATCCTTCACGGCAGTACGGAAACGAAGAATTGCAAGTGCACCAATCGTCCCAAGCGTGATTACGATATTGGATTGTAAACACATGACAATCGTAGCAACAAAAAACGGCAGTATGACAATACAGATATTAAAGGACTTATTGTAAAACGCCCTGTGCGAAACCACCCGGTAAACCGCAAATTCATATAATGCCAAAACCAGCACGACAAGCAGCACCGAAACTATCTGTGCCGTCCCCAATATCTGATTGGTATAAGAATGAAAAATATTCTCAAATGCTCTGCTTAAAATATTCATTTATACAATTCTCCTCATTTCCTGTAATCTTAGTCTTCCCAAATAATATTTGGAAAACGACGATTGCTGTAAATTTTTATTGGATATAATGCTTTTGATATATCCCGGTAAAATATCATCAAATTTCACCTCTAATACGTGTTCCCTGCGTTCCTGTATCGGATACCGCATAAAATCTCCTGACAAAAAATTATCAAAATCGTCCGATACGGAAATATTTTTATCCAGTGTAATCCTGACATTGGCAATTTCCTCCACATAAGCCGACCGCTCATAGCTGACAATTGCCTTTGGTTCAAACAGCCTTGTCATGATGTGCACGCAGAATTTCCGGACAAGAAGATTGTCCGTTTCCCAGTATAGCTCGTCCGCCCTTCCCTCCAGTAATTTCTGACACATCCCATGCGTAATTACCGCACTGTCCTTATGACAGCGTCCGTCCATTTTCTCCTTGCGCTCCAGTTTTAAATACCCGGAATCATTCCCGTAATACCGTATCCGGTACTTAAACCTCCGCGAAACACCTGCCTCATTTTCCTTTGCACAGGAATCCTTATAATCGTCAAAATACAGACTGTGTATCTCATACTTTCCCGACTGACCACTATGCGCATCCAAATCCATAACAGCAGCAACCCTGTTTTCAATGACCGCCAAATCCGGCTCCGGGAGACGGTATTTCCATTCATTCCGATAAAGCTTCATTCTTTTCCTTCCTGCACCCCCAATACTGCTATTTTTCCACTACATTTTCCCAAACGCTTACCATCTTTCCATTATTATAATATAAAAGACTATCACAAATTAAATTCCGCGTCAAATCGGGCAGGAAAATCCTTTTCATCTCCTCTGCACGGGTCTGTACATTATAAAGGACATCCGTAAACGGATGCCCTTTTACCCACATCTATTTTTAATTCAAATTTAGTGTCTAAGCTGTCGTCTCTTCGTCCGGCTCTAAAAGAGCTTTTTCATAGCTTTCGAGAATTGTCTTCTGGATTGTGTCACGCGTATTGGAATTAATAGGATGTGCAATATCCCTGTATTCCCCGTCAGCGGATTTCTTGCTTGGCATCGCAATAAACAGTCCCTTTTCGCCCTCGATGACCTTAATATCATGCACTACAAATTCATCATCAAGCGTAATGGAAACCACTGCTTTCATCTTTCCCTCTTTCGTAATCTTACGAACGCGAACGTCTGTTATTCTCATTCTTTTTGTCCCCCTTTAGTTACAAATCGTTCTCATTAAAATTAATCTTACGTGCAGGCTCTACTGCTTACAGAACATATCTCTCGTTTTTTTCGACGACAACCTTAATTCCGGTCTCGCCAACATGGTGAGAGTTTGCTCTTATCGTATCGCGGCTCTCTACAATACAATTTTCAATGTGGGTGTTATCGCCAAGATACACATCATTTAAAATGATGGAGTTTTTAATAGTACAGTT
>DKYC01000067.1:18230-20395 GCA_002492295.1 Lachnospiraceae bacterium UBA7110 | reverse complement strand
ACCTGTGCGCCCGGATTGTACTTTGCAGGCGGTAAATCGTCGACTTTGGAATAAATATCCGGATACTGTTTGAAGAAATAATCCCGGATTTCCTTTTTCAGGAAATCCATGTTCGTGCCATAATAATCCTCCACGGTAGCAATGTTTCTCCAGTATGCTTCAATCTTATATCCGTAAATTCTCTTTAAATCCTTATAACGAATGAGGATGTCCTGAACCAGATCATGCCTTCCCTCCTCGGCGCTCTTCTCAATCAGTTCAATCAGCTGCCGCCTGCGGATTACATAAATACCGCACGATACGGTCTTAGACTTCGCCACTACCGGCTTCTCCTCATATTCCTCAATCCGCCCGTCATCATTCATGCGTACAACGCCATACCTGTCCACATTTGCGTCGCTGGGCATCTCCTTCACCACCACGGTAATGTCGGCCTTTTTCGCAATATGATACTCCAAAACTTTGTTGAAATCCATCTTATAAACGCAGTCGCCCGGCGCAATCACAACGTACGGCTCGTGGCTTCTCTTTAAAAATACGAGATTCTGATAAATACTGTCCGCCGTGCCCTGATACCAGTTGCTGTTATCCGGCGTCACGGTCGGTGTAAAGGTATAAAGACCTCCCTGCTTTCGTCCGAAATCCCACCATTTTGACGAGCTTAGATGCTCATGAAGGCTGCGCGAATTATACTGTGTGATGACAGCAACCTTCTGAATATGGGAATTTGACATATTACTCAATACAAAATCGATACTTCTATAGCTCCCCGCAATCGGCATGGCGGAGATTGCCCTCTTATGCGAAAGCTCGCCCATCCTTCTGCTGTTCCCGCCTGCCAATACGATTCCCAATGCTCTCATATCAATAACCTATCCTTTCCATAGCCTGCGCATTTGTTATTCTCCCACCTTAATCAGTGTCCTGCCGCTGTCCAAAACACCGTTCTCATAATCCTTAGCAGTCGTTTCACCGAAAACAACCGAATTTTTTCCAACCTTGACATTTGCGGGAATCGTGGTTTTCTCACCGATTGTCACAAGCCCGCTGTTATAGATATCAGGTCTTGTATCGTTCTCCTTCTCAGGGATTGTCCCAAGCTGCACATTATCGCCGACCTTCGTAAACTCGTCAATAATCGCCTTTTCAATCACGCATCCATTTCCAATCTGCGTCTGGTTCATAATAATCGAATCACGCACCACCGTGCCCTCGCCGATAATGACGCCGCAGCCGATAACGGAATTGTAGACTTGTCCGTAAATCTCGGAGCCCTCGCCGATGATGCAGCGCTCAATCACACTTTTGTCTGAAATATACTGAGGGGGAAGCGCCTCGCTCTTGGTATATATTTTCCAGTATTCCTCATAAAGGTTAAACTCGGGAACAATATCAATCAGCTCCATGTTTGCCTCCCAATAAGAGCTTAACGTTCCCACATCCTTCCAATAACCGTTAAATTCATACGAATACATCGGACTGCCTTTCTCAAAGCAGTACGGTATGACATGCTTGCCAAAATCAAGCGCCGGCTGGTCTGCCTTTGCAATCAATGCCTCTTTCAGTGTTTTCCAATTAAATATGTAAATTCCCATGGAAGCCAGGTTGCTCCTCGGGTTCTCGGGTTTCTCCTCAAAATCGATAATCTTTTTATCCTCGTCCGTAATCACGATACCAAAACGCTTTGCCTCCTCAATCGGCACAGGCATGGATGCAATCGTGACCTCCGAGCCGTTTTCCTTATGGAAATCGAGCATCACCTCATAATCCATCTTGTAAATATGGTCTCCCGAAAGAATCAGCACATAATCCGGATTGAAGCTTTCCATATACTCCAGATTTTGGAAAATCGCGTTTGCCGTACCCGTGTACCATTCGCTCTCACCGCTCTTTTCATACGGAGGAAGGACGGTTACCCCGCCAATATTTCTGTCCAAATCCCAGGGAATACCGATTCCAATGTGTGTATTCAGCTTTAACGGCTGATACTGTGTAAGCACTCCGACTGTGTCGATTCCGGAATTGATACAGTTACTCAGGGGAAAATCGATAATTCTGTACTTGCCGCCAAAGGCAACTGCCGGTTTCGCCATTTTTGATGTCAGCACTCCCAGTCTTGAGCCCTGTCCACCTGCAAGAAGCATGGCAATCATTTCTTTTTTAAT
>DKYC01000067.1:17638-17937 GCA_002492295.1 Lachnospiraceae bacterium UBA7110 | reverse complement strand
CAATCATTTCTTTTTTAATCATGTTGTCACCCCATTCTGGGCTCCATCCGACAGATACAAAGTCTTTCGTTACAAAGTTCCCATCGGACAATCCCGCATATACATATTTAAATGGTCCTTATCCGTGTAAAGCTTATAGTAGTTTTTACATAAAAGCAGACCGTTTCAAATATTATAACATACAATTTCCACAAATGGAACCCGTTTGTGATTATTTTAACTATATATTTTTAGTGGAATGCAGTATTAAAGCAAACCGTTTTCAGAATACTCGTTATTTTTACACATTATGTCTATCA
>DKYC01000067.1:0-17325 GCA_002492295.1 Lachnospiraceae bacterium UBA7110 | reverse complement strand
GATCAATTCATTTTTTTATGGAAAAGTCACCGTTTGAGGTGTATGATGTATATTAATAATGTATATAACAGGAAAGGAAGAAACAGTTTCATGTATCAGATAAATTTTGACAAGCCAATTCATGTACACTTTATCGGCATCGGGGGCATCAGCATGTCCGGACTTGCCGAAATCCTAATTGATGCCGGATTTACCGTAACAGGCTCCGATGCAAGAAAATCACCGCTCACGCAGAATCTTGCCGAAAAAGGAGCCAAAATCCATTACCCGCAAATGGCAAGCAACATCACGGATGATATTGACCTGGTCGTTTATACTGCCGCCATTGCGGAAGATAACCCCGAATTTGTGGCAGCAAGGGAGAAAAAATGCTCCATGATGACACGCGCCCAGCTGCTTGGACAGATTATGAAAAATTACAAAACGCCAATTGCCATTAGCGGCACGCACGGAAAGACGACGACCACCTCCATGATTTCAGAGGTTCTGCTTGCCGCGGACGCAGATCCCACCTTATCCATCGGCGGTATCCTGAAATCCATCGGCGGAAACATCCGCGTGGGAAAATCCGAATACTTTGTCACGGAGGCATGCGAATACACGAACTCCTTTTTGAGCTTTTTCCCGCGAATCGGCATTATCCTTAACATTGAAGAGGATCATATGGATTTTTTTAAGGATATCAACGATATCCGAAACTCCTTCCGCAAATTTGCGCAGCTTATTCCAAGCGACGGCTTTCTTATTATAAATGACAATATCAGTAACCTGGCAGAGCTTACCGAAGGGCTGGACTGCAAAGTCATAACCTTTGGCAGCGCGGACGCAGACTACGGCTACACCGACGCATCCTATGACACGCTTGGACGCGCATCCTACACGCTTTTGAAAAACGGGACGGACTGCGGACGTGTAACGCTTGGCGTTGTCGGCGAGCATAATATTTTAAATTCGCTTTCCGTAATTGCATTGACACAGCTGCTTGGAATTGAGTCCAAAATTGTACTTGACGCGCTTTCTTCCTTTTCCGGTACGGACAGAAGGTTTGAATTAAAGGGGAAAGTCTGCGGCGTGACAATCCTTGACGACTATGCACACCACCCGACGGAAATCAAGGCAACCTTAAAGGCCGCCGTAAATTACCCGCATAAAACGCTTTGGTGCGTGTTCCAACCGCATACTTACACAAGAACCAAAGCATTTTTGCATGAATTTGCCGAAGCACTCTCGCTCGCCGACAAGGTTGTGCTCACCGATATTTACGCCGCCCGCGAAAAAAATACAATCGGCATTTCCTCAAAGGATTTGCTTGCGGAGCTTGAAAAGCTTGGCGTGGAAAGTTATTATTTTCCATCCTTTGATGAGATTGAAAACTTTTTATTAAAAAATTGTATCGACGGCGATCTGTTGATAACTATGGGCGCGGGAGATGTTGTAAAAATCGGCGAAAACCTGATTGGAAATTAGTTATCCACGCTATCCACATTTTTTTGCGTATTTTTCAACAAAAAAGAATGTGGATAGTTTTTATTTTCATCCACATTCCCCGCAGACAGCTTTGTCGGTTTCACGGGAACCCCTCCTGCTTTTCCACACTGTCCACAATTTCCACAAGTCCTTACCGTCCTCTTATGCACAGCCCTCCAAAGGGCAGGAAGGCTTGCTTTTTTGGACAGGTGTGCTACAATACATTTACCTTGCAACCGTACCTTAAGGCTGTAAGGCATCCCGAACATAAAACCACGGACTTTGAAAGGAGCATGGTCACAGTCATGAATCGTGTCAATATCTACCGCACCGCAGCAAAAGAACAGACATCCATATCCAATCTCTTTATAGACGAATACATGGCAGATGCAAATGATGCCCAGCTTAAAATCTACTTATTTTTAATCCGGATGATGGATGCCAATCTTCCGACGAGCGTTTCCGACATTGCGGACAAGTTTAATTATACGGAAAAGGACGTCCTTCGGGCATTAAAATACTGGGAATCCCGGCAGCTTCTGGCACTTGATTATGACGCTGCGGGCAACCTTGCGGGGATTAAGGTGCTTTCACTTGACAATACATATGAACCGCCCCGGACGGCGATGCGTATTACGCCGGTTTTGTCCTTCATACGTCCGGCTTCCATGAATACGGGTCTGACCGCGCAGACGGCGAAGCAGCCTGTTCCAAAGCCGGTTTTGGGCACGGACGCAGACAGCCGCCGCAAGTATTCCCCGGATGAGATAAAACAGTTTCAGGGCAATGAGGATATCGAGCAGCTGCTGATGGTGGCGGAGCAGTATATCGGAAGGCAGCTTACACATTCCGACATGCAGACGATTCTTTTTCTTTATGACCAGCTTCATTTTTCTTCCGATTTGATTGACTATCTGCTGCAGCACTGCGTAGAGCGCGGCAAAAAGGATTTCCGCTACATTGAGAAAGTGGCGCTCTCATGGCATGAGCAGGGGATTACGTCCGCCAAGGACGCGCAGAATGCTTCGCGCAAATATGACAAGATTGTTTATACCATTATGAAATCCCTTGGAAAGACGACAAACCCGGCTCCAAAAGAGCTTGAATATATCCATAAATGGACTAAGGAATACGGATTTTTGCTTGATGTCATTCAGGAAGCATGTGACAAGACCGTAATCAGCACGGACACACACCGTTTTGCTTATGCCGACGGCATCCTGAGCAAATGGTACCAGGCAGGCGTACAGCATAAAGCGGATATTGCAGCGGCGGACAGCTCGTTTAAAAAGCAGTCCGAGAGCAAAAAACTGTCACAAAAAAATGACACACGTGTCAGGAAAAACGGTTTCAACAATTTTACGCAGAATACTTATGACTTTGACCAGCTGGAACAAACAATTCTCAGCAATTAATAAAACAGCAAGGAAACGAGGTATAAAATGCCACTTACAAACAGTCAGTATGACGCCATTATGCGCTCATACGAGGAAAAGCAGCGTGCAGCAAGATACCGCTTAGAGAAAAACACGTTGGAGGTCTATTCAAAAATTCCCTCTTATGAGGAATTGGACAGACAGGCTGCCTCTATTTCGATGGCGCACGGACGCAGGCTTCTTGGAGGCGACCGCGGCGCTTTGGAGGAATTAAAGAAACATTTGAGAGAGCTCTCCGAAAGGAAGGCTTTCTTGTTGCGTGAAAACGGATTCCCCGCGGATTTTTTAACACCGGCTTACACATGCGAAAAATGCCAGGACACCGGCTATGTTGACAACAGAAAATGCAGCTGCTTCCGTGCCGCGGAGGTGGAGCTGATTTATGAGCAGTCGCATATCAAAAACCTGTTAAAGACGGAAAATTTTGATTTCCTGTCCTATGACTATTATGTCGGTGATGAGCTTGAAAAATTTACAAAAGCTGTGCAAATATGCCAAAATTTTGTGGAAAATTTCCATTTGGACTACCGAAATCTCTTTTTTTATGGTACAGTAGGAACAGGTAAATCCTTTTTATCCTGCTGCGTCGCAAAAGAACTGATGGACCGCGGGAATTTGGTTATTTATTTTAGTGCGTCACAGCTTTTTGACACACTTTCAAAGAGCACCTTTGACCGGGACAGTACCGAGGCACTGTCCGGTATCTCAGAGGATATTTACGAATGCGACCTGCTTATTATAGACGATTTAGGAACAGAGCTTACAAACGCGTTTGTTTCCTCCCGCCTTTTCTCCTGCCTGAACAACCGGCACATGCGGAAAAAGGCGACAATTATCACAACGAATCTTTCACTGGGAGAGCTGAGGGACAGGTATTCCGACCGGATATTTTCCCGCATAACAAGCAATTATACCGTATGTAAACTGACCGGTCCCGATATACGCATGAAGAAAAAAACAGCGTCGGCTTCCAACAGAACCGGGAGCTTCAACAAATAGAAAGTGAGGATATTTCCA
Source organism: Lachnospiraceae bacterium UBA7110 (assembly GCA_002492295.1). Taxonomy (GTDB): domain Bacteria; phylum Bacillota; class Clostridia; order Lachnospirales; family Lachnospiraceae; genus COE1. The sequence continues at coordinate 13,405 of DKYC01000067.1, read as the reverse complement.
ATGTCTGTCCGTGAAGAAAAGAGAAACTTAAATTCAATCCCTATGGGTTCCTTAGGAATTATTCCACTAAAGGGATGTGAGGAACTTGGCGACAAGGTTGACAAGTACCTGGTGAAGTGGAGGACCGAGCGGAAAAATGAACATAAAACCTCCCTTGCCTTTGCCGGGTACCAGCGCGATTCTTATATTATACAGGCCAGGGTTCCACGTTTTGGCACAGGGGAAGCAAAGGGTGAAATTTTACAGTCCGTACGCGGCGACGACCTTTATTTAATCGTGGATGTCACAAACTATAGCATGACTTACTCCCTCTGCGGTCAGAAAAACCATATGTCGCCCGACGATCATTACCAAAATTTAAAGCGTATTATCGCCGCTGTCGGCGGAAAGGCAAGACGCATTACCGTAATCATGCCCTTTCTTTACGAAAGCCGCCAGCACAAACGGACCGCAAGGGAATCCCTTGACTGCGCGCTTGCATTACAGGAAATGGTGGACATGGGTGTTGACAACATTATCACTTTTGACGCGCATGACGCCCGCGTGCAGAATGCCATTCCCCTGCACGGTTTTGAGACTGTATCCCCCACTTACCAGTTTATCAAAGGGCTCCTAAACAATGTGGACGACCTTACAATCGACGCGGACCATATGATGATTATCAGTCCGGACGAAGGCGGAATGTCCCGTGCGATTTACATGGCAAACGTAATGGGGCTTGACATGGGCATGTTCTATAAACGCCGTGATTACACTAAGGTTGTAAACGGCAGAAATCCGATTGTCGCACACGAGTTTCTCGGAAGCAATGTCGAGGGAAAGGACGTGATTATTGTTGACGACATGATTTCGTCCGGTGAGAGCGTTCTTGAGGTTGCCGCCGATTTAAAAAAACGAAAAGCAAGCCGTATTTTTGTTGCCTCAACCTTTGGTCTTTTTACAAACGGTCTGAAACGTTTTGACAAAGCTTACGAGGACGGGATAATCTACCGTCTGCTCACTACCAATCTGATTTACCAAAGACCGGAGCTGCTTGAAAAGCCGTGGTATATCAGTTGTGATATGAGTAAATACATTGCTTATATCATTGATACCTTAAATCATGATTCTTCTATCAGTGACCTGCTTAATCCACTTGACAGGATACATAGTATCATTGAAAAGTACCAAAGAGGTGAACTGCATAATAAATAAAGAAAAACCGTACCGCTTCCTCCGTTTTGTATGGATTGTAATGAAGCGGTACGGTTTTTCTTATTTATGATATCTTATTATCCTAATCATCATACCCGTTCGGGTTGTTTGACTGCCATCTCCAGCTGTCTGCACACATGTCCTTAATGCCATACTGCGCCGTCCAGCCAAGCTCTTCCTTTGCTTTCGTCGCATCCGCATAACATGTCGCGATGTCCCCGGCACGTCTTGGCTTGATTTCATACGGAATTTTTACGCCTGTTGCCTCCTCGAAATTCTTCACAATATCCAGCACACTGTAGCCTACGCCGGTACCAAGATTGTAAATGCAGAGCCCAGCCTTTTCCTCAATCTTTTTCAATGCCTTCACATGCCCGACAGCAAGATCTACCACATGGATATAGTCCCTTACCCCTGTGCCGTCATGCGTGTCATAATCATTTCCGAATACACCAAGCTTCTCAAGCTTTCCGACTGCCACCTGTGTAATATAAGGCATCAGATTATTCGGAATACCGTTTGGATTCTCACCCATTGTTCCGCTCTTGTGCGCGCCGATTGGATTAAAGTAACGAAGCAAAATCACGTTCCACTCATTGTCCGCCTTCTGCATATCCGTCAAAATCTGCTCCAGCATGGACTTTGTCCAACCATACGGATTGGTACACTGTCCCTTCGGACACTCCTCTGTAATCGGAATAAACGCAGGGTCACCGTACACGGTCGCCGATGAGGAGAAAATAATGTTTTTGCAGTTATGCTTTCTCATTACATCGACAAGGGTCAATGTTCCGGAAATATTATTATTGTAATACTCCCAAGGCTTTTGTACCGATTCGCCGACTGCCTTTAAGCCTGCAAAATGAATGCACGAGTCAATGCTTTCCTTCCGGAAGATTTCCTCAAGCGCCTCCCTGTCACGAATGTCCGCCTTGTAGAAGGTAACAGGCTTTCCCGTAATCTTTTCCACGCGCTGCAGCGACTTTTCGCTTGCGTTGGAAAGATTGTCAAGTACAACCACGTCATAACCTGCGTTTTGCAGCTCCACCACTGTATGACTTCCGATAAAACCTGCTCCGCCCGTAACTAAAATTGCCATAATCAAATACCTCCATTTTTTTATTCCTGTGAAAAATATCATGTTAAAATATTATCATATTCTGCATAGCTTTATCATATCGCTTTTCGCTTTTCGTTTCAAGTAATTTTTGGAGATATCCGTTACATGTTTTTTAATGCCTTTTTTCCTTCAGTTATTGCACCTTTTCCGTGCCAAATGATTATTTTACGTAAAATCCCGCGAGCTTCATATCCGCATCAAAAGTCAGCGTATAAACAACACTTGTGTTCGTGTAAGATACACTCACCTGAACCATCGCAAACAGCCTGCTCCCCTGTTTTGCCTCGGAAAGATACATCTGTCCAAAAGACTGCAGCTCACCGAACTCTTCCGTCACAAGCTGCGACTTTGAAAGCTGAAGCGTCGGCGCGTTCAACACCGCTTTCATATCGTCCGTCATGTACGCGACAACTGCCTCATAGTCATCGTCACTGTATAACGTTATGATTTCCTCCGCCGCCGTCCGGACCTCTTCCTCGTCAAAAACCGTACTCTCGCTGATATCGCTCCACTTTGGCATATTCCAGTAAACCAGTGCACCCACAATGACAACCGCCGCAATGATAATGCCCCATATCTTCATCGCCTTTTCACGCTTTGCCGCTTTTTGCTCATCCTTGTCGAAATTATCATTATAGTGGTTTGCATAGTCCCAGGGAATCCCCATTTTTGCAAGCACCTCTTCTAGTTTTTCACCGGATGCGACTGCGCTGTTGATATCAGACAAAAGCCTGTCCCGAATCTCCTTCTTTTTTGCCGTCCTGCATTTTAGCAGCTTTAATACCTCTTTTACATATTTTTCCGCTGTCATTTCTTCCTCCAATTTTCCTTTGCGCAAAAGCTGTAACAGTTCCTTACCATGTGTCTATTGGCTTTCTTTTTATAGTATTACGTGCGATTTGTAAAGTCAAGTGATTTTCGCCGTGCACAAATTGCCGCATGGGTTGCCAATCATTTGTCAATACCACCGCGTCATGGGAAGTGCATTGTTTACGCCGTTGGAAAACAGGACTTGATGTAAATCCACAATCCCGTTTTGAAAGACTGCTGCGCAGGCGCAAAGGTACAATTCCCACATACGCGCAAACCGTTCGTCAAACATGGAAACGACCTCGTTTCTGTGCTCCTGGAAGGATCTGTTCCAGCATAAAAGTGTTTTTGTATAATGTCTGCGCAGACTCTCCACATCAAGCGTATAGAATCCAAGCTCACCCGCTATATGAATCATTTCCCTAAGACTTGGAATGACGCCGCCCGGGAAAATATATTTTTTAATCCACGCGTCACCCGGATATTCTTTTAAGGCGCTGATGAAATGCAGGAGGAATAATCCGCCCGGTTTTAGTACCGCCTGTGCGCAGTGCATAAACTCCCCGTAACTGCCCCGGCCCACATGCTCTACCATTCCTACGCTCACTACCCTGTCAAACCGCTTTCCGTATTTGGGCAGTTCTCTGTAATCCAAAAGTTCTACCCGTAAAAAATCCCCGAGGCCTTCACTCGCAATGCGCTCCTCAAACCGCTTTTTCTGCTCCGCGCTAAGGGTAATTCCTACGCCATGTACCTGATATTTTTTTGCCGCCTCAATCAGCAGAAATCCCCATCCGCATCCGATATCGCACAGTGTCATGCCTTCGTGCAAATCAAGCTTTTCCAAAATGCGCTCCACCTTGCGGCACTGCGCCTCATAGAGCGTTGTCCCTTCCTGCTCAAAATAGCCGCAGGAATAGCTCATTGTTTCATCAAGCCACATTTTGTAGAAATCATTTCCGATATCATAGTGCGCGGAAACCTCCTTCTTTTGATTCGCCTTTGATGTCGATGTAAAAATCAGTTTTTTCAGCTTTTTACGGTCTGTGCTGAATTTTCCAAGCTGCCCCAAAAACAGATTCAACGCCTGGTACAAATCTCCCTCAATTTCAATGTCCCCATCCATATATCCCTCTCCCAGTGCAAGGGAAGTGCTCGTGGCAAGCTGCACAACGGACGGTGCCTTATGAAACACAACCGAAAACTTCGGAAGCCCGTCACCAATCCGATGATGCTCGTCGTGAAGCGTAATTTCAAACGGGCAGGCATCAAAACGCTCCATAAATGTGATAAATTCTTTTTCCATTAATGACATTGCACATACTCCTTTTTGCTTTTTATTTCGTAACTATTCCGTACCTTCATAGTTACTTTATTTCAATTATTTCCCAATTATAAAAATGCATACGGAGAAAAACGCAAGCCATCGCAAATTCCTTATAACATAATAAACGCAAGCCAAACAGCCTGCGTTTAAAAATTATAATATTAAAAATGTGACACATATGTCATTTTTAGCATTGCCTTATCACACCGCATCCAATCTTTTCACCGGCATTTCCAGACGGCTGTGTCATGAAATCGTCCGTCATTCTGTGAACAATGACGCTCCTGTCAATAATATCGGGAATCATAAAACGCTTGTCATAAAAAGCAAGCCACGCATAACCCTGATTCGCCATAATCGGTATCATATCGCCTGCGTGGTTTGGATGCATCTCATTTGTCGGATTATAGTGGTCGCCTGTCTTATCAAACGGCAGCGTACAGTCACCGTTTTCGTGAATATGCATTGCATAAAAATCCGATGAAAACTGTGCTGCGATGTTTGGCATCCCAAAGATTTCCGCTTCAATCAGCACGCCTGAATACGGTGTCTGAAAAAATTTTACAATTCCGCTGATTTGCGGATTCTCCGCATTTCCCCGAATCCATGCCACTGCCTCGGGTTTGCCGTTTCTAAGGATATCTGTAAATATCATTCCGGGTGTTACGTCTGTCATTGTGTTATAACCTCTGTATCGATTTTACATTATCATATGCAAAACCGCGCTGTCTGCTAATCAACAGAATGCATTCTCCTACATCTCAATCACCCTGTCCGCAAGCGCAATTGTTGACGGTCTGTGTGCAATCATAATAATGGTCATCTGCCGCTGCAGTTTTTTCATCGCATCATTTACAAGCTGCTCCGACTCGTTATCCAATGCCGAGGTCGCTTCGTCAAGCAGCAGAATCGGCGCCCGCTTCAAAACCGCCCGCGCAATCGCAATGCGCTGCCGCTGTCCGCCCGAAAGGCGGCTGCCGCGCTCACCGACTTGCGTATCGTAACCATTTTCCAGATTCAAGATAAACGTATGGGCATTTGCAAGCTTTGCCGCCTCCATAACCTCATCATCCGACGCGTCCAGTCTCCCCATTCGGATATTTTCCCTGATATTGCCGCAAAACAGATACGGCTCCTGCGGCACGTAAGCAATCTTTTGACGCCACTCTTTTTTCGTCATATCCGACACGCCTTTTCCGTCAATACAGATTGTACCGTTTTGAATAGGGTACAATCCTAACAGCAATTTAGAAACGGTCGTCTTTCCACAGCCCGATGCACCCGTAATTGCCACACACTCACCCTGTCTGATATCCATGCAGAAATGATTCAGCAATAACCCGTCCTGTACTTTGGACGCATCATAAGAAAAATCAATCCCACGCATACTGACCGCCATATCCTGACTGCTGCCGTCCGCTGCACAGCATCCGCCCATATGCTCCGGCTCCCGCTCCTCCTCCAAGAAGTCAAAAATATTCTGCGCATAGGCAAGATAAGAAACCAACTGCGGAAAGTAGCGTCCAACCTGCAGGAACTGAAAGGAAAAGCTTCCATACAGCGTATAAATTGCGGCAAGCGCGCCAAGCGTCGTGTACCCTTTCTGTACAAAATAAACGCCAAGCAGCAAAAATACAAGCAGACACAAAAGATCAAAACCGCAGGAACTGCTCTCCAAATATGCCGAAAGGAAAATGACTCGTTTTGATTTTCTGACATATGTGTCATTTTTCTCAAGATACGCATCCACAGTTTCCCGTCCCGCCCGAAACATTCTCGCCTGTTCAATTCCCTGCAGCAAATCCGACAGCCGCTGTGTCATGCCGCTGTTAATCTCAGACAGCGCACCGCTTGCCCGACGCATCGGGTCCGTGACTGCCATGTCTATCGCAAACATAACGCAGTTTACCGCAATGAGGCACAGCGTAAGCTGCCAGCTTAAGAAAAACATCGGCACAAGGTACACCAAAACCTGTAAAAACGGCATAAGCGTGCGGCGCAGCCGTGAACCGTAAATATCACCCATACGCCCTAAATCATAGGAAACCTTTGACATGATTTCCCCACTGTGGTGTGTTTCATAATAGGAATATGGCAGCTTCATTTCCAAATCAAGCACTTTTTCGTAGAGCACACCGTAGACGCGTTTTGCCTCAACATTATAGATAATAGCAAAAAAACGGTAAAGCACAAGGGAAAGCGCACCGCCCGCCACAACCACGGCAATCGTAATGCCAAGCTTCCTAAAATCCCCCGTGGGTGCGATATCAACCACGCTTTTCATCAGAAGCGCCGAAAAAACCTCAAACATCGCAAAGGTTCCGCTCATCATTACAATTGCAGACAGATATAAAATCCCGCGTTTTCCCATAACACGCATCGTCCGTAAAAAAAGTTTCCATGTATTGATATTCTTTTTCATTTCAATAACCATTCCTTTATCATACTCCTGCGAATTCTTGACAGCGAAAAGCGTATGCTTTTAACTGCGTTCGTATAGTTTTGCGTATACGCCGTGCGCCGCAAGCAACACCGCATGTGTCCCGTGTTCCACGATTTTCCCGTCGCTCACCACATAAATACAGTCCGCGTTCTGTACCGTCGAAAGCCTGTGCGCTATGGTAATGCAAGTGCGGCCCTCCATGACATTGTGAAGCGCTGTCTGTATCAGTTCCTCCGTTTCTACATCAACCGCAGAGGTCGGTTCGTCAAGCAGCAGTACAGGAGCATCCTTCAGGATAGCGCGTGCAATGGAAATACGCTGTTTCTGTCCGCCTGAAAGCATCGCTCCGCGCTCTCCCACAAGCGTCTGATACCCCTGTGGAAGCGTCATGATAAAATCGTGAATCTGCGCCTGCCTGCAGGCTTCCACAATATCCTCATGCGATGCGTTCCTGTTTCCGTATGCAATATTTTCCTCAACCGTCGTCGGAAAGAGAAAGACATTCTGCGACACCAGCGCCAGACACTCTCTTGCCGCCTGCAAATCCCACTCGCCGATTTCTCTCCCGTAAAGCTTATAGCTGCCGCTCTGCGCCCGGTAAAAAGCGCACAACAGATTAAATACCGTACTCTTTCCGCCGCCCGATTCACCCACGAGCGCGATGTTCTCTCCCGCCCTGACACACAGATGAAATCCATTTAATATCTGCTTCTCCTGCGTGTATCCAAAATGGATATCCTGCAATGAAATTATGACATCCGTGTCATTTTTCCTCTCTGTCTGCATTCCCTGCGCCTCGTCGGGCATGCTTAGAATCTCTTCAATACGCCGGATACTCACAATGCTTGCCGCTGTCTCAACAAAATTAAACGGCATTCCCACAAATGCCTCCACCAGCCGCCCGAGCGTCACCACGAACGCAAGCAGTCCGCCGATGCTGAGCGCGCCCCGTCCCACAAGCACGACAGAGTACACAGCACATATGATATTTGGCATCCACTGTATCATTTTCCTTACAAGCATTGCGGTATTGGAAACACGCGTACGCTTTTCCTCATTGTCGACCAAGTCCTCAGCCGCCCGGTGCATCCGTTCCTGAAAATGTCCTTCAAGCCCAAAGCTCCTAAGTACAAGGATTCCGCTTAAAACATCCTGTGCAATTCCTGTCATCACATCCGATTTCGCACGGTATGTACCTGTCAGCGCACTGATTTTTTTCACCAGTTTTCCCGCTATCCAAAATACAAGCGGATACATCACAAGGATAAGCAGCAGCAGGCTTATGTTCAGACTTCCCACATAAACAGAGTAAATAACCAAAGCCGCTGCATCCATGATAATCTGTGGAAATCCATATGACAAAAGACCCTCTGCTTCCGCCATATCCGCGTTCAGCTTATTGATGACCGTTGCCGAATTTTCATTTTTCAGATATGCGTATTCCACGCGGTAAAGCTTTTCCACAACGCGCTTTCGATATGCGCCCGACACCTTCACGCTGTAGACACCAAAGAAAAGCTGTTTGATAAACGCAAGCACAAATCCCGCAAGCATGAGCATAATGAACTCAGGGAGAAACTCCGCCAATATGATTTCCTGTCCGCCAAGCATATCGTCAATCACGCTGCTGATGACGCTGTTTCCCCGCACGATGGCAAGATGCAGCAGGCAGGCGCAGACCGTTCCGCCAAGCAACAGATAACCGTATCTCATCATATATCTCAAAAAATAGTATTTTCGTTTTTTCACTTGGTTCCCCCTTTTATTTTATCCAAACAACAGTTTTACTTATAATATATCGCATTTTAGAATAATTTTCTTTTGTTTTCTTGCAAAAAACATTGACTTTTTTACGATTATATGCCATTTTATACAATATAGCAATTATAAATATAACCCCTTCGGGGGATGCGCACGATTTTTGCAAGGTAAATTCTGCGTTTACACGCAGCAAAAAATTGACGCAGTGAAAAACAGGAAAAAAATCTTGTCTTTCACTATATTTAAAGGAGAACTGACATGCCGCTGCCGCTTTTGCCCCAACAGGAATTTTATATTGTACACCGCCTGCTTCCCGCAGACTATGCAATGCCTGCGTTAGAAGCAGCTACCGACCATTATGGAATGGGGTATGTCATTTCGGGCGACCGCTTTACCATTACCCCCAAGCAGGCATATTATCACTGCAAAGGAGAACTCGGGATGATGCCGCCTTATCTTTATCACAAAACTATGCCGCTGGCACCCGAGGCAGGCATCCCGTACGAAGGGATTCTTGTCAAGTTTTCCCCTAAATTCATAGAACCGTTTACCGCCTGCGTCGGGCAGTCCGTTTTTGATGAAATTTATTCGTACAGGGTATCAAAATTTCTCCCCGAAGACAGCAAAAAAATATTGGCGCACCTTATGAAAATGCTGGAAATATATCAGAGCGATTTTCCGCAGAAAACCGCTCTTTTACAATATATGCTCTATGAACTTTTACTAAATACCCTTCGCCTGCGTCTTGGCAGCGACAGCGCGGTTGCGCATAAGACAACGCTGACGCCGCCCATCCTTGAAGCAATCTTTTATATGGAACAGAATTACGGTAAAAACCCCTCTCTCGAGGAAACGGCTGCTGTTGCAGGTTATTCGCCTGCATACTTTTCCAAGCTGTTTCATGCACAGCTTGGAAAGTCCTACTCGGACTATTTTGCCGTAATCAAATTGAAGCATGTGCAGCATCTGTTGCTGTCCACCGACAAAAGCATCACGGAAATTGCCCTCGATACAGGATACCGTCATGTCAGCAACCTAAGCGAACAATTCAAAAAACTGACAGGGATGTCGCCTTTACAGTATCGAAGGCTGCAAACTTCAGAGCCTCCGACGCCTCCTATTCCGTGATGGAGAACGTCTTCCACGCAATTTTGTTTTCCTCCGCGTCCATTCCCTCTGTAATGCCCTGCGCTTCCCTGTTTTTTTCCACACGTGCCCACGCCTCGCTGCTTGTGAGAAAACGGATACCCATACGCGCCTCGTTGTCTTTGATATAATCTGTCACAATTTTACGTTCTGCGTCCGTGGCATCATCCAAAATATAATAGGAATAAATCGTATTCCCGTTAATTTCATACTCACAAAATTCTGCCGGAAATCCCTCGTTGTCGCTTGAATCCCAAACCTCCCAACAGGAACTCATGCCATACAATCCCTGTCCCGTTTCCGTATGGCAGTCGTAAGTCTTATGGTAAACACCATCCGCATCAATAATTCCTTCCCACGCATAATGACATGACGCGCCGCCGCTTCCGCTGCCAAACACATAGCCGTTATCGTATAATTCGTTCTCACTGCGCGCCCATGAGTCAACTGCGTATATCATGGTGACGTTTCCGTCGCGCTCGTCAAACACCATTGTAAGGTCACTGTCATCATCTGCGGAATAAATCCCCAAACCATACGCACGCAGTGCAAGCTGTTTTTTGCCGTCGCCGCCGCAGTCAATCAAAGCGTACTCCATGCGCCCGATACTACCACCGCCTCTCGCATCGACAATTTCCTGCGAAATATTTGTAATCAAATCATGGACAGAAAACCCTTCCCTTTCACCGCCCGCAGCGCTGTTCATAAGAAATCCGCCAATGTAGGATACGTCAATATGCGCATTATACGCAACATCCGCAGTACATTTTCCCGCAAGAAAGTCCTCGTATGTCGCCACTTCCGCGCCTTTCTGCGTCTCTGCAAATAAATTTGTGACACCTGTGTCATTTTTTTGCATATCCTTGGAATCCTTTTCTGGCAGCCGACATATACCATCCGATGAATACCGGTTTTCATCCCAGTCCACCACATACCAGTCACTCACATAAATCCTGCCGTCTTCGTCCCAGTCAAACAAAAACACTGCGTTTCCAATCCCGTCTGCAATGCTTCCCGCATAGAGATATTCATATCCTGCAAGAACCTGTCTGCCACCCTGCTCAAGCAGCGCAAGCGTGTAATACCCCCTACAGTTTGCACCGCCGCCCCAATCCTCGTCGTCCTTTGGAATACTCATCAAAATTGTGTCATCAAGATAAGGGCAGGTTATCCTATATACGTTGTTTTCATTGTCCCGCTCCACATCGACGGAAAGTCCAATGTCATAGTCATAATCCTCATCCGTAAAATCCGTTGGAAGCTCCATGCGCTCAATTGCTTTGTCTTTATATTTTACCATAAATTTCTGACAATCCCCCGCGCCTCCGCATCCGGTTCCCTGCACGCAAAAAACAATCTCCGTATTACCGTCTCCATCGATGTCCGCCCCAAAATCGCCAAAGATACCGCCGAAGCTGTAGCAGCAAAAGTCATCATAAATGGAGTACGGCGTTTTATCGTTGTTCATAAAAAGATAAAGGCAGCCGTCCGCATAGCTGTCAGAGTATTCCGTATCCTCATACAGGCAGACTATCATGTCCCTTTGACCGTTTTGGTCATAGTCGTTTACCACTACGCCGGTAAGGCGGGTATTTTCCTTTTCCAAAATTTTGCTGTCCGTTATTTTTTGGTACATTGCAGCCACATCTGCATCCGACAATTCATAGTAGGATGTTACGATTTCATAAAACCGGCTTTCGGACAAAGTCAAGCGCTCCTCTGTCTCCGTTACGGGTTCCGTATCAAACGAAATAGTCGTCACAGGCTCCGTTACGGCTGAAGCCGGAGCTGCTGTATCTTTTTTATTTTGGCACGAGACCGTTGACAGAACCAATATACCAATACATAATGTGAGTGCGATTTTTGATTTCATTTCAATATTCCCCTTTATTCATCCGTTTTCTCTCTATTTCTATATCATTTCTGTTTTATTTTGCAATGAAAAATCTTAAAATTTATAATATCAAAAGCAATGTCAAATTAATTATAAATCCGACATGCATATTTTTTGCATACTATTGTGGGGTTTTAAAAAAATTTATTGAACATTATATTTTGTTAAGAAATTTCTCCAAAATTGGAATTAATAAATAGAAAGGATTACAAGAAAGGAAACACTTATCCGCCTTAAAAGCTATAAACAGACTCATGCCAGCACTGCCTGAAGAATACTGGCATTTTCATCTTTGGGGAAAATCCTCAAGCCTGAAATTACAAAGTCATTTCATTTTGAAACATGGAGCCTTCATTTTTTTAAAGACCCACACATACCCTCAGACAGGATGTGTTCGGCAAAAACTTAACAGACACTCTGAACCAGCACCGCAACTTCTAAGGTATCCGCAGATTTACCGGGATTTTGAGATTGTTTGTATACACTTAATTTCCACATACTCTTTTCCAATCTTATATAGCACAACATAATTTCCGCAAATCACATATTTGTAATCCGTGCGAAAGCTGACTCTTTTAGCAGGATTCGCTCCCATATACGGAATTGCTGCATGTTCTCAATTCGAGCATATATTTCCTGAATGACATTTTCTGCCATTTCTCCATTATCTTCAGCAATATACTCTCTAATATTCTTCAAGTCTTCTGCAAAGCCGATTGCCAAATACACTAAATTTAAAGCCAGTGAAAATGAGTATCAGAAAAGTCCCATAAACACCAACCAAATCGAAGATTTGATTTGTTTACAGGACTTCTCAACATCTTATATTATCTTAAAAATTCTTAATTAGCAAACACCCTGAGCCAGCATCGCATTGACAACCTTCTCGAATCCGGCAATATTTGCACCTGCAACATAGTTGCCTTCCATGCCGTATCTCTTTGCCGCATCATCAATATTATGATAAATGTTTACCATAATACCTTTCAGCTTCGCATCAACCTCCTCAAAACTCCAGCTCAAACGCTCGCTGTTCTGTGACATCTCCAATGCAGAAGTTGCAACACCGCCGGCATTTGCAGCCTTGCCGCCGACAAACCATACGCCGTTTGCCTGCAGATACTCTGTCGCCTCAATCGTAGTAGGCATATTTGCACCCTCGCATACACACTTACAGCCGTTTGCAACCAACTGCTTTGCGTCTTCAAGCAAAAGCTCGTTCTGTGTTGCGCAGGGAAGTGCGATATCACACTTAATCTGCCATACGCCATTGCCAGCTCTATTGCTGGCATTTACTTCATGATACTGAGCGCTCGGTCTTGCTGCTGCGTACTCTGTCAGTCTTGCTCTCTTAACTTCCTTTACTTCCTTCAAAAGTGCTACGTCAATGCCTTCCGGATCATAAATCCATCCTGTTGAGTCAGAACATGTAACAACCTTAGCACCCATCTGCTGTGCCTTCTGCGTCGCATAAATTGCAACGTTGCCCGCACCGGAAACAACAACCGTCTTGCCCTGCATAGACTCGCCGTGGCACTTAATCAATTCCTCTGTAAGATAAAGCAGACCATATCCTGTCGCCTCTGTACGGGCAAGAGAACCACCGTATGTAAGTCCCTTACCTGTGAGCACGCCCTCGAACATTCCCTTAATTCTCTTATACTGACCGAACATAAATCCAATTTCTCTTGCACCTGTTCCGATATCACC
>DKYC01000100.1 GCA_002492295.1 Lachnospiraceae bacterium UBA7110 | reverse complement strand
TTAACAGAAATCTTCTATATACAGGAGTGACCCGCGCAAAAAACTGTGTAACAATACTGGGAAGCGGAAGAGCTGTGCAGGAGATGATAGCAAACCAGTACCAGAACAGACGTTATTCCAGCTTATGTGACAGAATTAGGGAAATGATGGATTTCCATACGGAGTGACAGGTAATGGACTCTTACCCGGAGGAACATTACGGAGGATGATGAAAAAAAATTATGGGCTAAGAAAAACGGCGCTGGATTTACTATTTCCCAGGCGCTGTTCGGTGTGTGACCGTGCTGTTCCGTTTCACGGAGAGGATATCTGCAGAACATGCCGGGGAAAAATAAAACTAATCTGCGGAGCAGTCTGTATGAAATGCGGGAAACCGTTGGCGGAGGAAGAGGAATATTGTTTTGACTGCAGCAGAAAAAAGCATTTGTATATACAGGGAACTGCGGTATTTGAATATCATAGCATTGCCCCTGCTATATATAGATTCAAATATGAAGGAAGGCAGGAATATGCCTATTTTTTTGGCAGATGTATGGCAAAGAAGCTGGAGGTGCAGCTAAGGATTTGGAAAGCGGAGGCTTTGGTTCCTGTGCCGGTTCATCCATCCAGAAGAAAACAGAGAGGTTATAATCAGGCAGAACTGCTGGCACGGGAAATTTCTGTCCGGACAGGGATACCTATGCGGAACGATATTATAGCAAGAGGGAAGAAAACAAAGCCGCAAAAAGATTTGAATAATATTCAAAGGCAAAATAATTTGAAAAGGGCTTTTAAAATCCTAAGAAATGATGTAAAATTAAATACGATTGTAATTATTGATGATATTTATACAACGGGTAGTACGATTGATGCCGTGGCAAAAGAATTAAAGCGCCGCGGTGTGGGCACTGTATATTTTATAACCCTGTGCATCGGGGAGGGCTTTTAAGACGATAGTGAAAATGGAGGGTACGGAATGAACGTAAGAAATTGCAGAAAATGCGGGAAGCTTTTTAATCACATTATGGGTGCACCGATTTGCCCGGCGTGCAAGGATGCGCTTGAGAAGTCCTTTCAGGAGGTGAAAAAATATATCAGGGAGAACCGTATGGCTGATATCATGGAGGTCGCGGAGGCATGTGAGGTTGAGGTCAGCCAGATTAAACAGTGGATCCGGGAGGACCGTCTTGAGTTTACGGAGGATTCGCCTGTTAAGATTCCCTGCGAGAACTGCGGGGCAATGATCCGGTCAGGAAAATACTGTGAGAAGTGCAAGCGTGAGATGACGAACAACCTTTCGAGCGTGATGGAGAAGCCCAAAAAGGTTATTGAGCAGCCTAAAAAGCCGCAGTCTACTGGAAATAAGATGCGCTTTCTTGATCGTGATATATAAGGAAGGATGCTATGTTAAACGAAGAGAGAATAAAGCTGATGACCAAAATGGCATGCTATGAGGAAAACGAGGGTAGGAAAAACGTTTCTATCGGCAGTTATTTCAGGGGGGATTATATTGCGCTGCAGGTAATCCGTTCCCTGATTAATGCGAGTATTGCCTTCTGCATATTGTTTGGTTTGTTTATTATGTACGATTTTGAAGTGTTTATGACAGATTTATACAAGATGGATCTGTTTGAATTTGGAAAATCCGTTATCATTGACTATCTGATTTTTGTGGCTGTTTACGGCATTATTTCGTATGGTGTGTATACGTACCGCTATACAAGGGCCAGGAAAAGCCTGAAAATATATTATAATAACCTGAAAAAGCTTGCATATCTTTATGACAGGGAAGGCAAGCGCTGATTTTTGGGACTGAAGAGAGGATTATTATGACCGGCCTGTTGGTTTTTAGAGAACAGTTGAAGAAATTTTATAGTAAATATGAGTTGTATATCACGCCTGCGGGTAAGTTTTTGCTGGCATTGGTCACATTACTGGTGATAAACGGTTCAATCGGTTATATGAGTGAACTCAAAAATTTTGCGGTAGTGTTGGTTTTGTCGCTGATGTGTTCCTTTCTGCCCGCAAATTTTATCGTTTTTACCGGGGCGCTTGTGACGCTGGGGCATCTTTATAAGTTTTCCATGGAATGCGCGCTTGTGGCACTTGCGGTATTTTTGCTTTTGTTTATCCTTTACTTTCGGTTTTCGCCAAAGGATACGCTTGTGGTTATCCTGACCCCAATCTGTTTTGTCCTGAAAATACCATATGTTATTCCTTTGGCTGTGGGACTTGTGGGAACACCTTTTTCGGTTGTGTCCGTGGTGAGCGGAACGGTTGTATATTGGATGCTGGATTATATGAATGCCAGCGCATCTGTGCTCAGTACCTTTGAGGAGGACGGCGCGCTTGAAAAATTCCGGTATGTGATAGACGGTCTTTTGGGAAATAAGGCAATGTTTGTAACAATTGCAGCATTTGCGGTTACACTGATTGTAGTTTATTTTATCAGAAGACTGAATGTTGATTACGCATGGACAATTGCGATTATCACGGGTGCGCTTTTGGATATTCTGGTATTGCTGTTCGGTGATTTGATGTATAATACAAATCTTTCCATTATCGGATTGATCATCGGAAATCTTGTTGCGGTAGCAGTGGCAAAGGCACTTGAGTTTTTCGTCTTTAATGTGGACTATTCAAGGACGGAACGGGTGCAGTTTGAAGATGACGAATATTATTATTATGTGAAGGCGGTTCCGAAAAACACGGTTGCCGCACCGAAAAAGCGTGTTAAGACAATCAGAGTGCCTGAAAAAGCAGTCAGAGTGTCCGGTCAGAATCCCGGGCAGCATAAGAGGGATTGAGGAAAATGAACACAAACATAATTTCGGAACGTTTAAGTTCATATTTTACATCATTATCTTTGCAGGGCTTGAGTATCAGATGGGAGGATATAGTGGAAATTATCATTATATCCTTTTTGCTGTATCATATCATGGCATGGGTAAAGCATACAAAGGTGTGGGTATTGATGAAGGGTATCATCATGATACTCGTCTTTATTCTGTTTGCAATCCTGTTTGAGATGAACACAATTATATGGATTGTGGAAAACGTCTTAAGCATTGCGGTGATTGCGGTGATTGTTATCCTGCAGCCGGAGCTGAGGCGTGCTTTGGAGGAGCTTGGACGAAAGAGCTTTATTTCGGGCGTGATGCCGTTTGAAAAGGCGGCGGAGGAGCGCTTTTCGGATAAAACGGTAAACGATCTTGTAAAGGCAAGCTTTGAGATGGGCAAGGTAAAGACGGGCGCACTCATGGTGATTGAGCAGAATGTGCTGCTGACAGAGTATGAAAGAACGGGCATTGAAGTGGATGCACTTATTTCCAGCCAGCTGATTATTAATATATTTGAACATAATACGCCGCTTCACGACGGCGCTGTGATTATACGCGGAAACAGAATTGTGTCCGCGACCTGCTATCTGCCGCTTTCGGACAATATGGAAATCAGCAAGGAGCTTGGAACAAGGCACCGTGCGGGCGTTGGAATATCGGAGGCAACGGACGCGCTCACTATTATCGTGTCGGAGGAGACGGGAAATGTCAGCGTTACGTATGAGGGACGTTTGTACCGGAATTTGGACGCAAACGGGCTTAAGGAGAAGCTTCACATGATACAAAATAAGGATACGGAGGAAAAGAAACGCAGGCTATGGAAAGGCAGGGCTAAGGATGAAAAGTAAAATTCGCAAACTCACTGCTCTGATTACAAACAATATCGGATTAAAGATTTTGGCGGTTATTGTGTCTGTAGGTCTGTGGTTCGTGGTAAATAATATTAACGACCCGCTTGAAACAATGCCGTTTAACAATATTCCGGTTGAAATTCTCAATGAGGATGAGATTACCAATAGCGGGAAGGTTTATGAAATCATTGATAATACGGGCACTGTGAACGTAAGGGTAACGGGAAAACGTTCCGTGCTGCGCTATATTACAAAGGAAAATATCAGGGCGGTGGCGGATATGGAGGAGCTTACCTTCATGAACACCATTGGCATTGAAGTTTCCAGCACGAGAAACAATTCCGAACTGGAGTTTAAAACCAATATTGACAGCGTAAAGCTTTCGATTGAGGATATGAAACGCATTCAGATGATTATCAATACATCGACAAGCGGAGAGCCTGCGGAAGGATACATCGTGGGCAGCGTCACGCCGAGTCAGAATATTGTGCGTCTTTCCGGACCGGAATCGCTGATTAACCAGATAGACCATGTTGACGCGGTGGCAAGCATTGACGGATATTCTTCGGATATCAATACGAATGTGGAGCTGAAGCTTTACGACGCGGAAGGAAAGGACATTAAGAGTAACTCGATTAAAATGAATATTTCGACGGTTAACGTCGCCGTTACGATTCTTGCGACGAAGGAGGTTCCGATTGAGTACAGCATTGCGGATGAACCGGAGCAGGGGTATATTGCAAACGGCACGATTATGAGCGAGCCGGAAACTGTATGGATTGCAGGCAGAAGGTCTGTGCTTGATGCAGTGACAAAAGTTACGGTTTCGGATCCTGCGTTAAGTCTGGAGGGAAAGACCGATGATGTAACTTCCATGATTAATATCAAGAAGTATCTGCCCATTGGAACACAGCTTGCGGATAGCAGCTTTAGCGGAAATGTGAATGTTAAGGTCGAAATAGAACCGGTTGAGACGAAGGAACTGATGATTCCGTCGAGAAACTTTGCGATAGGATTCGGAATCCATGAGAAACCGGAGAATATGGACGCAGTAATCGACGAGTTTGAAAACAGGGACAATACGCGGTTCAGGGTACGGATTTCAGGTACAAAGGCGGCTGTCGACGCGGTTGACGAGAACAGCGTGATTGGCGTGATTGACATGGATAAGGTATTTTCGGGACTTGGAATGGAATCATGGGAGGCAGGCACTTATACGGGAGAAATTGTGTTTGATTTTAAACTTCCGGAGGGGCTTAAGGTCAAGACAGACAATGCATACGCGCTGACGGTCATTTTGAGCGAACGGGAAGAGGACGAAGAAGAGAATGAGGAAAACAGCTCGGAGGGCGCGGGCAGTCAGGTGAATGAATAAAGGTTGGAGGAAAAAGAAAAATGGCAAGACTTTTTGGAACGGACGGAGTAAGAGGCGTGGCAAATGATGAACTGACACCAATGCTTGCAATGCAGCTTGGGCAGGCGGGGGCATATGTGCTTTCGAAGGAAAAGGAGCACAAGCCGACGATTATGGTGGGCTGTGATACAAGAATATCAGGTGATATGCTTGCGAACGCATTGATGGCGGGCGCGTGCTCGGTGGGTGCAAATGTGGTGTACGTGGGTGTGATTCCGACGCCGGCGATTGCATATCTTACGAAGAAATACAGGGTGGATGCGGGTGTGGTAATTTCTGCCTCGCACAATCCGGTTGAGTTTAACGGTATTAAGTTTTTTGACGGGAACGGTTTTAAGCTTCCGGATGCGCTTGAGGACGAGATTGAGGAACTCATCCGCAGCGGGATGAAGGATGTCCAGTTTCCGACCGGTCCAAGCGTAGGAAAAATCAAGTATCGTACAGATGCAAGGGAGGAATATATCAATCATTCCGTCCAGGCGGTTCCGGTTGATTTGAAGGGAATGAAAATCGTGGTGGACTGTGCGGAAGGCGCGTCCTATTACACGTCCGTGGAGACGCTAAAAGAGCTTGGGGCGGAGGTCGTTGCAATCCATAATAATCCGGATGGTACGAATATCAATGCGAACTGCGGTTCGACACATATGGGCGAGCTGCAGGCACGCGTGGTCTATGAGAAGGCGTGTGTCGGACTGGCATTTGACGGGGATGCGGACAGACTGCTTGCGGTGGATGAAAACGGAAAACAGGTGGACGGCGATGAGATTATGGCGATTGTCGGAAACCATATGAAGACTAAGGGACAGCTTAAGGACAATACGATTGTCGCGACGGTGATGAGCAATCTCGGATTTTTCATGATGGGGAAGGAAAACGGCATGAAGATTGAGCAGACCAAGGTTGGCGACCGGTATGTGCTGGAGCGGATGATTGAAATTGGGGCAAATCTTGGCGGTGAGCAGTCGGGACACATTATTTTCCTGGATGAAAATACGACGGGAGACGGTCTTTTGAGTGCGCTTCATCTGCTACAGGTCATGGTGGAGACAGGAAAACCGCTTTCGGAGCTTGCATCAATCATGACGGTGCTTCCGCAGGCGCTTTACGGTGCGCGCGTGCCAAATCATAAGAAGGAAAGTTATATGGAGTATGCCGAGATTGCGGAGGCGATAGCACGCGTGAACGCGAAGTTTGAAGGTGAGGGCAGGGTGCTGATTCGTCCTTCGGGAACGGAGCCTCTTGTCCGCGTGATGATAGAGGGCAAAGACCAGGCGTTGATTGAAAAGGAAGCAAGGGAGCTTGCGGAGCTGATACAGAATGTGATGTTCTGATACAGAATGTGCAAGGTTTGTGCAATATACGATAGGAGGGATTTTATGGTAAGCCAGAAGGTAGTAATTAAGAATCCGACAGGGCTGCATCTGCGTCCGGCGGGGATTCTCTGCAAGGAGGCAATGCAGTTTAAGTCGCTGGTAACCTTTAAATTCCGCGGAAGTACGGCAAATGCGAAGAGCGTGCTCGGCGTGCTTGGAGCGTGTGTAAAAAGCGGCGATGAAATTGAGATTTTTTGTGAGGGCGAGGACGAGGAGAGCGCTTTAGCGGCAGTTGTTAAGGTGATTGAGGACGGACTTGGCGAGTAAGGGATAGCCCGGATGAGACCGTTCGGGCTATTTTAACGTAAGACGCTTTTTGCATGTTCGGGTTGGACGTACTGCATAAAAAAACAAAAAACAGGGAAAGTAGAATTAAGGGAAGGAGCAAGGCTTATTTATGAAGAAACTGATTGTGACAGGCGCAAACGGGCAGCTTGGCAGGGCGATAAACCAGGTGTACGGAGGCAGCAGTGAATATGAGTGTGTCAATACGGATGTGCAGGATCTGGATATCACGGACATTGAAGCGGTTTTGAAATTTGTGGATGCAGTCAGACCTTATGCGATTATTAACTGCGCGGCGCACACGAACGTAAACGGATGCGAGACGGACGTGGACAATGCGTACCGGATTAATGCGATAGGTCCCAGGAACTTAAGCATTGCCGCAACGCGGGCAGGAGCGAAGCTGATGCATGTTTCAACGGATTATGTGTTTGACGGACATGCATCAAAGCCCTATACAGAGTTTGACACTCCTAACCCTGAAGCGGTTTACGGAAAAACAAAGCTTGCAGGGGAACAGTTCGTGAAGGAATTCGCGAAGGACTGGTTTATTGTACGTACGGCATGGTTGTACGGTGACGGCAGGAATTTTGTGAGAACCATGCTGGGACTTTCCGGGACACATGACAAAGTGACCGTGGTCGGCGACCAGTTTGGCTCTCCGACAAGCGCAGATGAGCTGGCAAAGGCAATTGCGCATCTGCTGCCGACGGACAATTACGGGCTGTTTCATGGAACCTGTGAGGGAATTACAAACTGGGCGGATTTTACGCGCGAGATTTACCGTCTTGCGGGGAAATCAACGGAGGTTGTGACGGTGACGAGTGAGGAATATGAAAAAAACACAACGGGAGTTGTCGCGCCAAGACCTTCTTATTCCGTACTGGAAAATTATATGCTGAAGCTCACGACAAACCATCAGTTTGCTGACTGGGAAAAAGCAATTGCAGAATATATAAAGAACATGTAAAATGTTGGTAAGGATATTAAAAGGAAAGGAATACGGTTTTTAGGATGAACAATATTGCGTTAATAACAGGAATCACAGGTCAGGACGGTTCTTATCTTGCAGAGTTTCTGCTGGAAAAGGGATACGAGGTTCACGGATTAATCCGCCGTCACAGCATTTCCAATACAATGAGAATTGATCACTTAATCAATTCGGATTATTATAAGGTAAAGTTTTTCCTGCACTTTGCGGACACGACGGATTCGTCCAATTTGATGCGGATTATTGCGGAAATCCGGCCGACGGAGGTTTATAACCTTGCGGCACAGTCGCATGTCGGCGTGTCTTTTGAGGTGCCGGAATATACCGCGGACGCTACGGGTGTCAGTACATTAAAGCTTTTGGAGGCAATCCGTGTCAACGGCGGAAACTGCCGGTATTATCAGGCATCCACATCGGAACTGTTTGGCGGACTTCCCGAGACGGCACCGCAGAGTGAGGCGACACCTTTTTACCCGAAGAGCCCTTATGGCGTGGCAAAGCTTTATTCTTACTGGATTACCGTAAATTACAGGGAGTCCTATAATATCTATGCCTGCAATGGTATTTTGTTTAACCATGAGTCGCCAAGGCGCGGTGAGAATTTCGTGACAAGAAAAATAACACTTGCTATTGCAAATATTATTGCGGGAAAACAGGACAGGCTTTCGCTTGGAAATATGAACGCAAAGAGGGACTGGGGATTTGCAGGTGATTATGTGGAAGGCATGTGGCTGATGCTTCAGCAGAAAGTTCCCGGGGATTATGTGCTTGCCACCAATGAGACGCATACTGTCCGCCAGTTTGTCGAGGCGGCATTCTTAGAGCTTGGCATTCAAGTCCGCTGGGAAGGCAAGGGCGTCAATGAGAAAGGATATGACAGCGAGACCGGAAAGCTGCTTGTGGATGTGAATCCGGAATTTTACCGTCCGGCGGAGGTGGAATTTCTGTGGGGAAATCCGGCAAAGGCGGAGAAAGAGCTTGGATGGAAGAGAAAGGTGGACTTTAAGGGACTTGTTGCAATGATGATGGATGCGGATTTGCAGGAAATTGCAGGAATGTCGTGTGCCGAATACCGCGGTTTGCGGCAAAACGGAGGAAAGACTGAAGATTAAGATTTTCAACCGGCAGGTTGTGTTGGACGGCGAGGACACGCAGACTTTGAAAGGGGTATGGATATATTGAATAAGTCAGATAAGATTTATGTGGCAGGGCATAGAGGACTTGTGGGCTCTGCAATTGTAAGAAGCCTGAAACAACAGGGCTATACGAATATTATCGGAAGAACGCACAGGGAATTAAACCTCACAAGCCAGCAGGCGGTGACGGACTTTTTTGAGGCGGAGCGTCCGGATGTCGTGGTTCTTGCAGCCGCAAAGGTGGGCGGTATTAACGCGAACAATACGACGCCCGCGGAGTTTGCGTACGAGAATATGCAGATACAGTGCAATGTAATCAAATGCTGCCATGATTATCAGGTAAAGAAGCTCCTGTTTTTGGGCAGCACCTGTATTTATCCGAGGATGGCGCCGCAGCCGATACCGGAGGATGCATTGCTCACGGGACCGCTTGAGGAGACAAACGAGGCGTATGCGATTGCAAAGATTGCAGGGCTTGAGATGTGTAAATTTTATAAGCGGCAGTATGGGGATGATTTTATCAGCTGTATGCCGACAAATCTTTACGGACCATATGACAATTATGATTTGCAGGGCTCGCACGTTATGCCTGCAATGATCCGAAAGTTCCATGACGCGATGGTAAATGGTGAAAAAAGCGTTGAGCTTTGGGGAACAGGGACGCCGCTTCGGGAATTTTTATATGTGGATGATATGGCTGACGCGTGTGTATTTCTGCTTGAAAATTACGATGGTGAGCAGCATGTCAATATCGGTACGGGAAAAGAAGTGACGATTAAGGAGCTTGCAGAGACCGTAAAGCGTGTAGTAGGGTATCAGGGCGAAATCGTTTGGAACCATGAAATGCCCGACGGAACACCGAGAAAGCTTACAGATGTTACAAAACTTCATAATTTGGGCTGGATGCACAAGATTGAACTGGAGGAAGGCATACAACTCGCGTATAATTGGTTTAAGGAGAATGTTCAGGCAGCCAGATTGTAGAACCTAGTGATCGGACGTTTCGGAAAGGTGAGGTTGACGGGAATGGAAGATGGTCCGAGGGTGAGAGCAATGAAAAGGACTACATATTTGTTGCTTTGTGCAGGATTTCAACCGAGACAGATAGGATACCGATACCTGCGGGAGGCAGTATGGATATCTTATAGGGAGCCTGAAATGGTTCAGGCGATAACGAAGCGTCTGTACCCTGAGGTGGCGAAGCGTTTTGAGACTACGGACAAGCAGGTGGAACGAGCCATCAGAAGTGCCATTGAAACGGCATGGACGAAAGGAAACTGCGATACACTTGTGCTGATATTCGGGGATTTATTTGTTGACAGGAATGTTAAGCCGACAAACTCTGAGATTATCAGGGTGTTGACGGACAACATCTTTTGACAGGAGGATATTTGATTGGAATCGTATTCTAAGATATTGAGTGTTATTGTTCCATGCTACAATGAGGAGGAGAGCGTGCCACTGTTTTATAACGAAGCAGTCAGGCAGGAGGCATTTTTCCA
The DNA here is from genome assembly GCA_002492295.1 of Lachnospiraceae bacterium UBA7110. Lineage (GTDB taxonomy): Bacteria > Bacillota > Clostridia > Lachnospirales > Lachnospiraceae > COE1. The sequence goes on along the minus strand of DKYC01000100.1, from coordinate 14,218 downwards.
CGAAAAGGGCGTGGAGCTTGAATTTATATTTGTGAATGACGGCTCAAAGGACGGAACCGTTGCGGCGGTAAAGGCGCTGCATGAGAAGGATAAGCGGGTTCATTTGGTATCATTTTCAAGAAATTTCGGGAAGGAGTCCGCGATTATTGCGGGATTGGAGAAGGCAAAGGGCGATTTTACAGTGCTTATGGATGCCGACTTGCAGGATCCGCCCTCTATTCTTCCGGAAATGTACGGGTATATTGAGCAGGGATATGACTCGGTTGCGACAAGGCGCGTGGACAGAAAAGGTGAGCCGCCCATCCGCTCTTTTTTTGCAAGGCGCTTTTACGGGCTGATGAGAAAGATTTCAAAAACGGAAATTGTGGATGGTGCAAGGGATTACAGACTGATGACACGTCAGGTAACGGATGCTATTTTATCCATGAAGGAATATAACCGTTTTTCCAAAGGCATTTTTGGATGGGTCGGCTACAATACGAAATGGATGGAATATGAGAATGTGCAGAGGGCTGCCGGGGAGACAAAATGGTCTTTTTGGAAATTGTTTTTATATTCGCTTGACGGCATTATGGCGTTTTCGACGGCGCCCCTTTCCATTGCGTCATTTTTTGGCATTTTGTTTTGTCTGATGGCGTTTATCTTTATGGCATTTATTTTTATCAGGGCAATGATATACGGGGATCCCGTGGCAGGCTGGCCGTCGACGGTGTGCATTATTTCGCTGATTGGCGGTGTGCAGCTTTTATGTATCGGTATTATGGGGCAATATATGAGCAAGATGTATATGGAGGTCAAAAACAGGCCAAAATATCTTGTTAAGGATGAGTTTTAATGAAGGATTTTGAGGATGGAAAGCTGGTAAGCATTGTTGTTCCCGTATATAATGCAGAATGCTTTATCAGGGAAACAATCCAATATGTGAAGGCACAGACCTGTGAAAACTGGGAACTGATCTTCGTGGATGACTGTTCGACAGATAACAGCTGCGATGTAATAGAAGACTGTATCAGGAAAGATTCGCGGATTCGCCTTATCCGGCAGGAAACAAACAGCGGTGCTGCCAAATGCAGAAACAAGGGTACGGCATGTGCGCGGGGAAGATATCTCTGTTTTTTGGATGCGGATGACATTTGGGAGCCCCGGAAGCTTGCGGAGGAATTGGCGTTTATCGGAGAGGATAAGGGCTTTGTGTTTACAGGGTACGAATTTGCGGATGAAACCGGCAAAGGACTTGGGAAGGTTGTGCATGTGCCGCGTGAAATCACCTATCATGAGGCGCTGAAAAACACAACGATTTTTACGTCAACAGTTATGATTGACAGAAATGTGATTGACAGTAAGGATATTATGATGCCGTGTATTGCCAGTGAGGATACGGCGACATGGTGGAATATTTTAAAGAAATACGGCAAGGGGTATGGTCTTGACGAGTGCCTCGTGCGGTACAGAAGGAGCATGGGAACACTTTCGTCAAATAAGCTTTTGGCAGTCAGAAGGATTTGGAATTTGTATCGGAGGCATGAGCGGCTTCCGGTTGTGAAGAGTCTGTACTGTATGGTGTTTTGGGCAGTTCGGGCAGTTTTAAGACGGACATAGATGGAGGATAGCCAGTGGGACATATAGAAGCGGTAAAACGGACGATTATTTTGCAGATGACGTTAATCGGACTTATATTTCAGACAGCGCTATATATTTATGTGTGGCAGAAGGTCTATAATGATATTATGCACAGCGGTATGTGGAGAAGCTTCTACCGAAAGGGTTTTTGGCTTTTGGCGGTGGTTTATTTCTTACTGCTTCTTTTTTTCACGGCTACATATGGCGGACTGCGTATTGGATATCTGAAGCCGATGGATGTCTTTTTTTCACAGGTTATTTCCCTGATTTGTACCAATATTGTGTCCTATTTTCAGATATCGTTACTGTCCCTCAAGCTGGTAACGCCGTATCCGCTGATTTTGATGATGCTCGGTGAGATTGCGGTGTCGGGGGTGTGGACATTTATCAGTCACCGTCTTTATAAGCAGTTTTTTCCGCCAAAACAACTGTTATTTATCAGCGGCGAGCGTCCTGTCGAGGACATTCTGAAAAAGTTTGAGACACGTAAGGATAAGTACAATATCTTAAAGTGCATTTATGAAAATGAGGGACAAAGAGCCCTTGAAAAAGAAATCCTAAGCGGATATGACGGCGTGGTGCTTTGGGATATGAATACGACGCTTCGCAATAAGCTTTTAAAGTTTTGCTACAGCAAGGGTGTGCGGGTGTATATTATGCCCAAGATTCCTGATATTATGGTGAAGGGGGCAGATCAGATCCATCTTTTTGATACGCCGATCCTGCTTGTCAGGGATTATGCGATGACCGTGGAGCAGCGCCTGGTGAAGCGCCTGATTGATATTGTGTGTGCGTTGGTTCTTGTAGTGCTTACGTCGCCCTTTATGCTGATTACTGCGCTTGCGATTAAACTTTATGACGGCGGACCGGTGCTGTACAAACAGGTGCGCTGCACACGGGATATGCGGGAGTTTCGGATTTTGAAATTCCGCAGCATGCGAAGTGACGCGGAAAAGGACGGTGTGGCAAGGCTTGCGTCGAAAAATGACAGCCGCATTACGCCAGTCGGGAAGTTTATCAGAAAGACCAGGATTGACGAGCTTCCGCAGCTGTTTAATATTTTGAAGGGGGATATGTCGTTTATCGGTCCAAGACCGGAACGGCCGGAGATTATTAAGCAGTACCAGGAGGATATGCCGGAATTTACGTTTCGGACAAAGGTAAAGTCGGGGCTTGCGGGATATGCGCAGGTGTATGGTAAGTATAACACGACGCCGTATGATAAGCTGAAGCTGGACTTGTTTTATATTGAGAATTACAGTGTGTGGCTTGACTTAAAGCTGATGCTTCTGACCTTAAAGGTTCTGTTTCAGCCTGAGAGCACGGAGGGGGTGGAGGCAAACCAGACCACCGCGATGCGGGGAATTGCAAATCAGATTAAGGATGAGGAAGGATGATTATACGACAGGGAATTGACAGCAAGGCATTGCTTGTGACCTTTATCAGGACACTGCCGCGGCTGATATTGATTGCAGTGGCTGGTGCCGCATTTGGCAGCGGTCTTCATTGTCTGATTACTTTTTATCAGGCAGGCAGGGCGCTGCTTGTGTCAGAGACGGAGTACTATATTGACTTTGCGGATGGCAGGGTCGAGGCAAAGGATTATTACAATGCGTTTACCTGGAATGACGTGATTGCGACGGACGAAATTCTCGGGCGCATGATGGAGATTTTGGGCAGCCGTTATGACCGGGATGCGGTGAAGGAGATGATGAATGCGGAAATCCTGTCCGATGTGCGTTATCTCACGCTTACCATAAAGGGAACGGATCAGGATGCAATCTCTGAGGTAAATGCCGCATTTGAGATTGCAATTGCCAAATTTGCCAGAAGCAAGGATGAATTTGATACGATTTATAAAATTGAGGATAATGGTATCTGGCGGGAGCAGCCTGTTTGGTTTGGATGGAGGGCTGCACTGCTGGGAGCGGTGGTGTTCGCGGGAGCGGCGGTGTTTTTGACGGCGCTTGCTTTTGTGACAGGCGACCGTTTCTACACAAAAACGGATATTATGAAATACCTTGGAGAGCCGGCTGTGGGATTGCTTTATGCGGGTAAAAATGAAATATCGGGTTTGCAGGAGCGCAGGCTCATTGAAAACCTAAAAGCGCTCTTGGCACAGTATAGGAACCTTTATCTCCTGGACGGGGCGGACGGACAGGATGCCGGGCGTTTTTTAGAGAGGCTTTCCGGTCTTGGCGCGGATTTGGACTGTGCTTTGATGGTTCCATGCGAGCAGTACCGCACGGGGGAAAATACGGCAATCCTGGTGGTTGTGCCTTTTGGAAAGGTATACAGAGAAAAAATAACGGATGAAATCAATAATGCAGTGATGCACGGCGGAACAATAGCGGGGGCAGTTCTTACAGAGTGCGATAAAATTTGGGTTGACCTGTATTACGGAAAGGGCGTGAAAGTGTGAAACTGCAGGTATTAGTGTCGTCTGTCGGTGAAGATGCGGTTACGCTGGCAGAGCGTATGAATTTGGAGAGTGACGCGATTATCATAAACCAGACAGATTATTTTGATTATCATGAATACAGACACAAAAACAAAAAAATACAATGCTTTGAGCTTGCGGAGCGCGGTGTGGGATTGAGCCGCAATAATGCGCTTCTGCGGGCGGACGGTGATATTGTACTTTTTTCGGACGAGGATATCGTGTATGACGACGGTTATGAGAAAAAGGTATTGGATGCGTTTGCGGCACACCCTGAGGCGGATTTTCTGCTGTTTAATATGCGCGTAGGGCAGTCGCGGGCAACTTATGATACAAAAAAGTTTCACCGTGTGCATTTATGGAATGCGGGGCGCTATCCGACCTACTCGTTTGCGGTAAGACGGGAACGGCTTCATGCGGCAAACGTGACGTTTTCCTTACTGTTTGGGGGCGGCGCAAAATACAGTAACGGTGAGGACAGCCTTTTTTTGAGGGACTGCTTAAAATACGGAATGAGGGTATACGCGGTGCCGGTTGAGCTTGGCGCGGAGCGGGAGCGGGACTCCACATGGTTTAAGGGATATACGGATAAATTTTTTATCGACAGGGGTGTCCTTTACCATTTTCTGTATGGTTTTTTGGCGTATCCGATGGCGGTGCGCTTTATTGCGGCGCATGGAAAGGTGATGTGTGTGGAAATCCCAAAGAAAAATGCGCTTGCGCTTATGAAAAAGGGAATCCGGTCAGTGGAGGGGCTTTGAGTATGGGCAGGGCAGGCTCCATTGTATTTTATCTGTTTATATCTTTTATAACATATGTTATGGCGGCGAACGTAAAGCCGGTTACCGCGGACATGGGAACAGAGGCGTATGATAGAAGAAGAGCCGTAAACCGCGTATATGTTGCGGGGATTTTCTGGGTGCTTTTCCTTGTATCGGCGCTTCGGTTTCATATCGGCAATGACTATATCCAGTATACGGTTACGGCACATGAGGCATATGTAGGCGGCTATGTGGTTACGGAACCGGGATTCAATATTTTGGTGAAACTGGTCTATACGCTTTTTGGCGGGGAATATTATGAGATTATTTTTGCCCTGTTCGCGTTTGTTACGCTGGCGTTCTTTTTGCATGTGTTTGACAGGGACAGTGCAAGCTTTTCGCAGAGTTTTTTTCTGTTTATGACGCTTGGCTTTTATTTTCAGACATTTAATACCGTACGGTATTATTTCGCGCTTTCCGTGGCGCTTTGTTCAATGCGCTACGTGCTTGAAAAGGATTTTGTCCGTTTTGTTTTTTGGATTTTCTGTGCCGCATTTTTTCATAAATCGGTGCTAATTGTCATTCCTGTTTATTTTGCCGCGACATTTGCGTGGAGCAGATGGGTATATGTGCTGGGTTTTTTTACGGGAGCAGTGTGTTTTGCGTGTCAGGGCATTGTGCTCAGACTGGCACTGGTATTTTATCCTTCCTATAAAAATACGATTTACCTTGAGGGAGGTATAAGCCTTATCAGTGTTTTTAGGACATTTGCGGTACTGGTGCTGTACTTGTGGTTTATGCGTTTTATGGGGAGTGGATCCTACAGGCAGGAGGATTACCGTAAAATAAGGTTTTACGGACAGTTGAACTTCCTTGCGTTTCTTGCGGTGGCTTTTTTTTCCTTTTTGCCTGTGGTGACGCGGATTGTGTATTATTTCAGCGTATCGCAGCTGTTGATGATACCGCTTATGGTCAGGAATATAGAAGATGATACCGTGAAGCTGAAGCTGAAGCTGATAGTGACAGCCGCGTGTATCGTCTACTTTGCACTCTTTTTATTAAACGCGCATCAGGCGGGTGTAGGGCTCCTGCCATACCGTACATGGCTGTTTGAGGAAAGGCATCGTCCGCTTTTTGAGTAGGAAGGATATGGGGAAGGATATGAGGTTCAGTATTATCATAGTATGCCTGAACGCGGGAGAGCGTCTTGGGGCGACTATAGAGAGTGTGCTTGCGCAGAGCTACCAGGATTATGAGATTGTCCTGAAGGATGGCGGTTCAACGGATGGCTCTGTTGAGGAAATCTCCCAAAAGGTGCGGGACGCGCGTCTTTATATTTACCAGAAGAAAGACAGCGGTATTTATGATGCCATGAATCAGGCGGTGGAGCTTGCGGGCGGGGACTATTTTATTTTCATGAATGCGGGCGACAGTTTTTATGATGATAAGGTGCTTGAAAAAATATCAAGTGTGATTTCAAAAAGAAAGCACACACCTGATATTATTTACGGGAATCTATACCATAAAGGGCTTTCCACGGTTATCCACGCGGCGCCTGAAATCAATGATTTCGTGTGTTATCGAAATGTACCCTGCCATCAGTCGTGCTTTTACAGCCGCGGGATGTTTTTGGAGCGCGCCTATTATCCGATGTACACCGTGCGCGCGGATTATGAACATTTTCTGTGGTGTTATTATGAAAAAAAAGCGGATATCTGTTATGCGCCCGTGATTGTCGCGGCATATGAGGGCGGTGGATACTCGGAGACGAAGGAAAACAAACGGCGCTCGGCAAAACAGCACAGAGAGATTACCGTATTGTATATGGGAAAGAGGGCGGCTGGGAAATACAGACTGATTATGCTGTTAAGCCTGGCGCCGCTGCGCACCGCAGTTGCGAATAATAAATACCTGTCAGGAGGATACAACTGGCTAAAGGGCTTATTCTATAAAAAAAATGAAGATTTGCCCAAAATGGAGGATGAAAAATGAAGGTACTATGGCTATGCAATATTATGCTTCCGTTCATCGCAAAAAGCCTTGGACAGAAAATTATTGTCAAGGAAGGGTGGCTTTCGGGACTGGTCAGTAAACTGATCCTGAACCAGCAGAAAAATAACATAACACTTGCTATTTGCTTTCCGGCATCGGATGCCCTGAATATGGTCAAGACGGATGAGTCGCTATTTGTCAAGGATAAAGCCGATGGCATTGATTATTATATTTTCCGGGAGGATACGCTGCATCCGGAGCTTTACAATGCGGGGATGGAGGAGAGCTTAGGGGCTGTCATTCGCGATTTTGAGCCGGACATCCTTCATATCTTCGGAACGGAATATCCGCATACGCTTGCCTGTGTGAAGGCGTTCCACAATCCGCAGCGCACGCTGATTGGGATTCAGGGACTTTGCAGTGCAATTGCTGATGTGTATATGGCGGATTTGCCGCTTGCGGCGCAGAAGAAGAAGACTGTCCGCGACATGCTCAAAAGGGACGGGCTATTTGAACAGCAGGCAAAATTCCGAAAACGCGGCGCGTATGAGAAGGAGGCGCTTTCTCTGGCGGGTCATGTCACGGGGCGCACGGATTTTGACCGTGAGATGACAAAAAAGCTTGCGCCGCAGGCAAAGTATCATTTTATGAATGAGACGCTTAGGAGTGAATTTTACGCAAATACATGGAACATTGATAAGATTGAGCAGCATTCGCTGTTTCTAAGTCAGGGTAATTATCCGATTAAAGGGCTGCATTATGTGCTTGACGTTTTGCCGGAAATTGTTGAGGAGTACGAAAACACGATGGTTTACGTGGCGGGGGACGTCATTACGGCGCATGGAAGCCTGCGGGATAAAATCCGGCTTTCAGGTTATGGGAAATATTTGCTCAACCAAATTAAAAAGAATAAGCTTGAGGACCATATCAAGTTTGTGGGAAGGCTTCATTCGGACAGGATGTGTGCAAGATTTTTAAAAACACATGTTTTTGTATGCCCGTCCGCGATTGAAAATTCGCCCAATTCCGTGGGGGAGGCAATGCTTTTGGGTGTTCCTGTCGTTTCGGCGGATGTGGGTGGCGTGCATAACCTTCTGACGGACAAAAAGGATGGGCTGCTGTATCCGAAGGATAAGCCCACACGTTTAAAGGACGCGATTTTGCAGATTTTTGAGGATGACAAGCTTGCGATGTACTTTTCGTCAAACGCGCGGACGCACGCAATGCGGACACACGACCCTGATACCAATTATAACAGACTGATGGAGATTTATCATGAAATTAACAATTGTGTCTAATTATATCAATCATCATCAGATCCCAATGGCGGATGCACTGTATGAAAAGCTTGGGGATGACTTTGCGTTTATACAGATGTCGCCTATGGAGGAGGACCGCGTAAAGATGGGGTGGGGGAGCGAGGTTTCGGATATCCCTTACTTAAAGCTGTATTATGAGGAGGAAAGCGACTGCGCGGAATTACTTCTGACAAGCGATATTGTCGTTTTCGGCGGTGTAGAAGACGAGCGTTACATTAAACCGAGACTGAACGCGGGGAAAATCGTGATTCGCGCGAGTGAGCGGCTTTACCGTGAGGGACAGTGGAAATCAATTTCCCCAAGAGGCAGGAAAAAGAAGTATGAAGATCACACACAGTATGCCAATGCGCCGGTTTATCTTTTGTGTCACGGTGCGTATGTCGCGTCGGATTTTGAGATTGTTCATGCCTATCCCGATAAGAAGTTTATGTGGGGATATTTTCCGGCAGTCAATACTTATGATTTGGAAGAATTATTTCTTAGGAAGCAGCATGTGGACAGCATGGGAAGAATGCAGGTCCGCATATTGTGGGCGGGACGTTTTCTGCAGTTAAAGCATCCTGAGTATGCCATAAAAGCGGCGGCTTTTTTAAAAAAACAGGGGATTGTGTTCCATCTTGACATGGTGGGCGGCGGCGATTTGGAGAAGCAGCTAAAGCGCATGACGGTACATTTCGGGCTTTTGGATGAGGTGACGTTCCACGGATTTTTGCCGCCGCAGGGCGTGAGGAAATTTATGGAGGAGTCCGATGTTTTCCTGTTTACCAGCAATTATTTGGAAGGATGGGGTGCGGTTTTAAATGAGGCGATGAACAGTGCGTGTGCAGTGGTGGCGGGTCACGGTATCGGTGCGGTGCCGTTTCTTTTAAAGCACGGCGAGAATGGACTTGTCTATAGAACGGGGCGTTTTCGGGAATTTGAGGCGTATGTCCTGCGGCTGTGCAAAGACGCAACGCTTCGCAGACGACTTGGAAGCAAAGCGTATGATACGATGGTAAACGAGTGGAATCCGAAAGAGGCGGCTGACAGGCTTTATCGGTTTAGTGAAGGGCTTTTAAGGGGAGAAGTTACTTCCGAGAAGGCAGGACCACTTAGCATAGCGCCTGTTATTCGCCCGGGGAAAGGTTACTGTTATACGCATAACAGACCGGATAAATAAAATAACAGGTGGTGCTTATGAAAAAAACAAAGAGCAGAATTTATGTCTGTCATACTTTTTATCATGTATATGTATCAATTTTAAAAGAAATGAAGCTGCAAAGAAAAACGGCGCCGTCGGTGTACCGGAGGGCAGATATTGCACTGAGTTCGATTTCAACAAATTTTGAAAACTTAGGGGAACGGCTTAAACGTACGGGGATTTTTGACACGGTTTATGCGCTGGATGAAAAACGGGAGGATTTTTTCCCAAAGCTTGCGAAATACCGTGCAAATTACAGCAATGTGCTGCGGCATTTGATAAACAGGATGATTTTTACAAAGAAGCTTGCAAAATGCGAAATTCCGTATATGGCGCAGATTGATTTTGGGGCGTATGAGGATATTTATGTGTTCTGCGACAGCGATCCGATCGGATATTACCTGAATTATAAACATATTTATTATCATGCGGTGGAGGACGGGCTGGACTGCCTGAAAAACCTGGACGATGCGTTTGTGGCAAACAGTTCGCATTTTAAGCTTAAGACGTGGCTTTCACGCAGGAACGTGATTTTTGTGATGAACGGCTGGGGGAAGTACTGTCTTGACATGGAAATTAATGACCGCAGTGTTGTGCCGACGGATTGCCCGCGCTTTGTTGAGGTGCCAAGGAAACCGTTGGAGAAGGCGCTTACGGCGGAGCAGAAAAAGCAGATGATAAAGGCGTTTATCGACGATGCGGACGCGCTGATGGAGCAGTTAAAGCCTTCCTTTGAGGGGGAGGAATTTGCCTGCTTTCTGACGGAGCCGCACCCGGTTGACGAGGAAGCGAGAAAAAAGGTCTGCCTTGATGTGATTGCGCAATACTGCAAGGGCTACCGGGTGCTGATTAAACCGCATCCGCGCGATTTGGTTGATTATACAAAGCTCTGTCCTGACGCGGTAGTGCTCCGGGGGCGGTTTCCGGTGGAGGTTTTAAATTTTTTTGAAGGGTTAAAAATAAAACGAGCCGTATCGATAGTCACAACGGCAATGAACAGTATGGATTTTGTGGAGGAAAAAATCAATTTGGGAGCTTCTTTTTGGGATGCGTATGAGGAACCGGAAAAACATGCATATAATAAGAAAGCAGGGCTAACGCTTGCAAACGGTTAGCTTAGGCGGGAAATGAAGGTGCGTAGCCCGTATTAACGCTTGCAAACGGTTATCGGTGGCAGGGACGGGAAAACATTAGGAGTACTGAAATGCTGAAAATATTAAAAAAGATAAATATTTTAATGGATAAAAAACAGAAAAGACAGATGGCGCGGCTGCTTGTGATGATGATTATCTCGGCAGGGCTTGAGACGGGCGCCGTGATGATGGTGATGACGGTGGTACAGCTCATCATTAATCCTGTGGTACTGGAACAGGGGGAAACGTACCGGAAAATATGTGATTTGCTTCATTTGCAGAATACGGTGCAGTTTTCCGTGCTTGCGATTTTATTTCTGATCGGGCTATATGCGGCGAAAAATATTTTTGCGTTCTTTTTGCAGAGAAATCTTTACCGGTTTGTATTCAGCAATCAGTTTAGGACGGCGTCAAGCCTGATGAAAAACTTCGTGCGGCGTGAGTATGAGTTTTATTTGGATGCGGAAACGTCTGTTATTCAAAGAAGCATTACGGCGGACGTGAGCAATATGTATGCGTTGATTATGTCCGTGCTGCAGATTGCGTCGGAGGTGATTGTGGTGGTGTTTCTTGTCGGCGCGCTTGCGGTGGAGGATCCTGTAATGACTGTCGTGATTGCAGTGCTTTTGGGCGTGACGCTTGTGGTCATTAAAAATATCATTAAGCCGATCATGAACCGCACAGGCAAGGAAAACCAGGATTTTGGGGCATCGATGTTTGCATGGATTTCACAGACCGTACAGGGGATTAAGGAGATTAAGGTTGCGGGGCGTGAGCAGTATTTTATCGGGGAATACTGTAAGGTCGGCGAAGGGTATGTCAAGGCAATGGAGCGGTTCAGCTTATTTAATAACACCCCGAAGCTTTTAATAGAAACTGTATGTATTGCGGGGCTTTTGGGCTATATCATGGTGCTGATTCTGATAGGGGCGGATGTGTCGTCGATGGTGTCCCTGTTTGCGGCGTTTGGAATTGCCGCGATGCGTCTTTTGCCTGCGGCAAGCCGTATCAACAATCAGATGACGAGCATGGCGTTTAATGAGCCGTTTTTCTTTAACGTGAGCGATAATTTAATCGAGGAAACGGACGAGGCGCATACGGATATTTCCTATGCTGTGGTGGCAAAGGAGAAGCTTCCGGTTACGAGGGAGGTAAAGCTTTCGGGCATTACTTACCATTATCCGAATTCGGACAGGCTGATTTTTGACAACGCGACGGTCAGCTTTCCGATTGGCAAATCGATTGGCATTAAGGGCGCAAGCGGCGCTGGAAAAACGACGATTATTGATATTCTGCTCGGGCTTTTGAAGCTGCAGGGCGGCAAGGTGCTTGCGGATGATGTGGATATTCAGGAACATTACAGGGAATGGCTTGCCAATGTGGGGTATATTCCACAGATGATATTTTTACTTGACGCGGATATCCGCAGGAATGTCGCGTTTGGCGTGCCGGAGGAGGAGATTGACGACGAAAAGCTTTGGTATGCATTAAAGGAGGCGCAGCTTGACGAATTTGTAAAGACGCTTCCGGAGGGAGTGCATACGGGAATCGGTGAGCGCGGTATCCGCCTTTCGGGCGGGCAGCGGCAGCGAATTGGGATTGCACGGGCGCTTTATAACGACCCGGAAGTTCTGATTTTGGATGAGGCAACTTCGGCGCTTGACAACGAAACGGAGGCGGCGATTATGGAGTCGATTAATCGGCTGCATGGCAAAAAAACGCTTGTTATTATTGCACACCGGTTACAGACGATTGAGAAATGTGATATGGTGTTTGTGGTGGAGAACGGAAAGATTGTGTTGGAAAGACAGGGGGATTTGCAGGGATGAAGCTTAGTATCATAGTACCGGTCTATAATATGGCAGCAGGCAATAAGCTTCGCTTTTGCCTTGATTCGCTTGTAAACCAAACCATCGCGGATTATGAGATTATAGCGGTGGACGATGCGTCCACGGACAATTCCCTTGCCATTTTGCAGGAGTACGAATCGAATTACCCGTGGAAGTTTAAGGTCATTCAGTCTTATGAGAATGCAAAGCAGGGCGGTGCAAGAAATAAGGGAATCGAGGCGGCGAGGGGAACGTGGGTCGGCTTTGTCGACTCGGACGACTGGGTTGCCCCGGATATGTATGAAAAGCTGATCCGCAAGGCGGAGCAGACCGGAGCGGACGTAGTCGGCTGTGATTACTGCATGACGGATACGCAGTGCATGAAGGTCGGGAAGCTGATGCCGAACAACACAGTGGAGCAGACCGGTGTTTTGGATCAGGAGAAGTACAGGCTGCTTGTCATGAATCCGGGAAGCATGGTGATTAAGGTTTACTTAAGGGAAGTGATTGACACGCATCATCTTCGGTTTCCGGAGAAAACTTTTTATGAGGACAACTGCGCGTCTCCGATTTGGATGCTCCACTTTGCGCATTTTGAGAAGGTGGAGGAGCCGTTGTATTATTATTACCAGCATGATTCGTCAACAGTACACGCCATCAGCATGGAAAAGTGCGAGGCAAGGCTTCTGATGGGGAAGCGGCTGATTGAGGAGGCGCGCATATACGGGTTTTACAAGCCGTACAGACAGGAGTTTGAGTTTGCGTTTTCCAAATTATATTACATGAATACGTTATTTACTTATATGCTTGGCATGAAGAAGCCAAGACTGGATTTCCTGCGGTTAATTGCGGACGGCATGCGGCATGAATTTCCGGATTTCCAGGATAATGTTTATTATCAGCGGGAATTTGACGCGGAGCAGAAGAAGCTTGCGGCGATGCATATGAAATCACCGCTTGGCTTTTTGGTCTATTTTAAGCTGCTTTCCTTTTACCGCCGCCATATAAGGAAGAAGCAATAGGGATTAAAGGGGAATATTATGCAGTTTACTTCGTTCGAATTTATAGTCTTTTTTCCTGTTGCCGTGCTTGTGTTTTACATTGTACCTAAAAGGTACGGGCAGCTTTGGCTTCTTTTGGCAAGCTATTATTTTTATATGGGCTGGAACGCGAAATATGTGCTTTTGATTTTAACGACCACGGCTGTTACATATCTGTGTGCCGTTTGGATAGGAAACATAGACAGTGGGAATCAAGGAAAGCGTAAATTACTGTTAACCGCATGCATCGTTTTCAACCTCGGAATTCTTGCCTTTTATAAATATTTTTATTTCCTGCATGATGCAGTTTCTGCTGTGCTTTCCGTATTTGGAATTCGAATGGGAAAACCAGGTTTTGATATTCTGCTTCCTGTTGGAATTTCTTTTTATACTTTTCAGGCGCTGAGCTATACAATGGACGTTTACAGGGATGAAATTTATGCTGAAAAGAATTTTTTTCGATATGCTTTGTTTGTATCCTTTTTTCCCCAATTGGTGGCTGGGCCTATTGAAAGGTCAAAAAATCTTTTAATCCAGCTGTCAACACCGCATAAATTCAATTTTGTAGCTGCACGAGATGGTTTTTTACTGATGTTGTGGGGATTTTTCCTGAAAATAGTTCTTGCTGACAGAATAGCAATCTTTGTGGATACTGTCTATGGTGATTATACAGCTTATGCAGGATGGTATTTAATGATTGCTACAATGCTTTTTGCTGTTCAAATCTATTGCGACTTTTCAGGATACTCTGTAATTGCCATGGGGGCTGCTGAGATTCTGGGAATACGGCTAATGGAAAATTTTGATGCTCCGTATTATGCCAGATCAGTCGCTGATTTTTGGCGTAGGTGGCATATTTCTTTAACATCCTGGTTTAAAGATTACTTATACATACCCTTAGGGG
>DKYC01000005.1:30852-33312 GCA_002492295.1 Lachnospiraceae bacterium UBA7110 | reverse complement strand
CTTTGCCAATAAGATATGGAACGCGTCCCGTTTCATCATGATGAATATGGAGGGTAAGGACGTAACGGATGCGGGCAGTACATTAGAGCCTGTGGACCGCTGGATTATTTCAAAGCTTAACAGCCTTGTGAAAGAGGTTACGGATAATATGGAGAGCTTCGAACTGGGGATTGCGGTTCAGAAAATTTATGATTTTATTTGGGATGAATTTTGCGACTGGTATATTGAGATGGTGAAGCCAAGGCTTTATAATTCCGATAACCGGCAGTCGCAGAATGCGGCGCTTTGGACATTAAAGACGGTGCTGATTGATGCATTGAAGCTGCTGCATCCGTATATGCCTTTTATAACGGAGGAAATTTTCTGTACGCTGCAGTCTGAGGAAGAGTCGATTATGATTTCAAAGTGGCCGGTATTCCAGGCACAGAGGTGCTTTGAAAAAGAGGAGCGGGAGCTTGAAATCATAAAGGAGGCGGTACGCGGTATCCGGAATGTAAGGACGGAAATGAATGTGGCACCGTCTAAGAAAGCGCATGTGTATGTTGTTTCCGGAAAGGAAGATATCAGGACGGTATTTGAGGACGGAAAACTGTTTTTTGCCGCGCTGGCCTACGCGTCGGATGTGACGATACAGGAAACCAAATCGGGGATTGCGGACGATGCGGTTTCGGTAGTAATTGCCAATGCGAATATCTATATCCCGTTTGCCGAGCTGGTCGACATAAAACAGGAAATTGAACGGCTTGAGAAGGAGGAAAAGCGCTTAGATAGCGAGCTTGCCCGTGTTAATGGCATGTTGAATAATGACAAATTTATGTCAAAGGCGCCTGAGAGCAAAATTGAGGAAGAACGAGCAAAATTGACAAAATATACACAAATGCGGCAACAAGTTGCAGAACGACTTGCGCAATTGAGGTGAATAGTGTTACAATAGTAATATGAGAGGGTAAACTGCCCCTTCGGAGGTATGTATATGGTTAATGTCAAATCTTATGTCAGGATAACAGAAGATAAAACCGAAGCATGGCTTTATTTGTGTGCACCTGATGATGGCGCTAGATATGAAAAGAGTGAGATTATAAGGTATTTGCAGCTGAATAATGTGGTTGCGGGTATCAATGAATCGCATGTTGCTGCGATGTGTAAAAAACAGATTTATGAGCGTGAAGTGAAGGTTGCCTCAAGCGTAAAGGGTGCTCCCGGAAAAGAGGGGTATTTTGAGTTTTTCTTTAATACGGAAAAACCAAAGCCTAAGATTAATAAGGACGGTACGGTTGACTACAGAAGCATGTCCTTGGTGCAGAATGTGACGGAAGGCAGCCTGCTTGCAGTGTATCATCCGGCAGTACAGGGAACGTCGGGACGCGATGTGACGGGTGCGTTTGAAAAACTCAATTTGTATAGGGAAAAAAGACCTCTTATGGGGAAGGGAATTGTGAACGGAAAGGACCCGAATGAGTACTATGCCTCAAAGTCCGGAAAGATTGAGTATGACGGTGATAACCGGCTTTCCGTGGTTGAGGTCTATGAGGTAAATGGCGACTGTAATTATGCCAACAACGCTCTTGTGGAGTTTAACGGTGATGTCATTATACATGGAACCATTGAAGCAGGTGTGACGGTACGCGCGGGAAAAAGTCTTACGGTGGACGGCGTTGTTGAGTCGGCGACAATTACTGCCGGTGGGGATGTGTGCTTGAAGCGTGGTATGCAGGGCAGCGGTAAGGGAAGCATTATAGCAGGAGGCAATGTGTTTACCGAGTTTTTGGAGTACACAAATGTGAAGGCGGAAGGTTCGGTGCAGTCGAATGTCATATTAAATTCCATGGTTGAATCGTCAGGTACGGTAACGCTTACCGGTAAGAAGGGACTGATTGCGGGCGGCAGTGTCCATGCGATGCTTGGGATTACCTGCCAAAACGTGGGGAATGCTTCGGAAATTAAGACCGGTGTTCATGTAGGAATCCTTCCTGAAATGATGGATAAACGGATTGAGGTCAGCCAAAAATATGGAAAACTTAATGAAGAGCTTGACGAGATTGTGCTGGGAATGGCAAAAATACTCCGTGTACGACAGCAGACCGGGGAACTCAGCGAACAGCTCCAGGCACATTTGGAAGCCTTGAAGGATAAGAAGGATGATGTCTACAAGGAATGCATGGAGATGAAAAAAGAGGTAGACCGGATTGAGGCGCTGGTGGCGGAAGCAAGGGAAGCAAAAATCAGGATCAGCGGGAATATTTTTAAGGGAACAGTAATCGGAGTCGATGACAGCCAGCTGCCGATTCAAAAGGATACAAGCTTTATGGAGTATGCAAGCCAAAACGGTCTTATTGTAGGTACGGTTATTGTAATTTAGTCAGATTATACATACAGGTTCGCAGTGCTTATGGCACTGCGAACTGTTTTATGCACACAGGCATTCAAATGAAACATGTCAGCAGGCTGACGGATGCCCGG
>DKYC01000005.1:30042-30549 GCA_002492295.1 Lachnospiraceae bacterium UBA7110 | reverse complement strand
GTCAGCAGGCTGACGGATGCCCGGTGCGCGGATAGGGGAAAACAGCATGAATGGGAAGAAAGCACAAAATTACAGTGAGGCAGAGCGGTTCCTGTCGGAGGTTCCTAAATTTACGGTCAAGAATCCACTTGAAAAAACAAGGGGTTTTTATCAATTTGTGCAGGAGGAGATTAGTGAGGAACGGCTTGGCAGGATTGTGCATGTGGCAGGGACAAACGGAAAGGGGTCTGTCTGCGCTTTTTTGAATCAGATTTTTTTGGACAGCGGATACCATGTGGGGATGTTTACCTCACCGCATTTGATTACGACAAGGGAACGGTTTGCGGTTGACGGAAAGATGGTGTCACAGGATTTGTTTGTGGAGGCATTTAACTGGCTTTCGGATAAGATAAATGCGTATCAGACATTTCAGAAGGAGTATGCGCCTACTTATTTTGAGCGGCTTTTTTTTATGGCAATGTATCTGTTTGCAAAAGCAGGAGTGGAAGTTACCGTGCTGGAAACGGG
>DKYC01000005.1:22201-29770 GCA_002492295.1 Lachnospiraceae bacterium UBA7110 | reverse complement strand
TTACCGTGCTGGAAACGGGTCTTGGGGGGCGGCTTGATACGACAAATGTGATTGAAAATCCCACACTGTGCATTATTACGGAAATAGGGCTTGACCATGTAGCGTATCTCGGGAATACGATAGGGCAGATTGCGTATGAAAAGGCGGGCATTATAAAGCCGCATGTGCCTGTCGTATTTTGGGGGCAAAAAAAGGAGGCTTTTGACGTTATCACAAAAAAAGCGTCGGAATGCGGTTCAAACTGTTATCCTGTGTCAAAAAAGGAATATAAAATAAATGAAATTAAGAAAAAATGCATTGATTTTTCTGTTGTCAGTCGGTATTATGATTATGGTAGAATGATTATAAATACTCCTGCGCTGTATCAGGCGGAGAATGCCGCGCTTGCGGTAAGAGCCTGTGAGGTGCTGGTGCAGGAGTGCGGTTTCGGCATGCTTCATGTAAAGGAGGGCATCCAAAGGATGCGCTGGCCCGGACGCATGGAGGAACTGCTGCCTGACGTATATATAGATGGTGCACATAACGAGGACGGAATTGAGGCATTTGTGTATTCGCTCAAAAATGCCGCGGATAAGGGAGACTGTATGCTGGTTTTTTCTGTCATGCGGGATAAGCAGTATGATAAAATGATAGGGCAGCTTTGCAGCCTTGACCGGGTGGCGGAATTTGTGCTGACGCATATTCCTGATGAACGCGGAGCCGAACTGCAAATGCTCGCGGAGCAGTTTCGTCGTTATACGGATAAAGAGGTACATGTGCTTGAGCGGATAGAGGATGCGGTACTGTATTGTCTGGAGAAAAGAAGCAGCCGGGTACGTGATATTTATATTGTGGGTTCGCTGTATCTTGCGGGAGCGGTGCGCAGGCTGTTAGAAGAGCAAAACGGATAGTCCGCGGAGCGTGTAGCTTGAGAAAGGAGAAAAGCGGTTATTATGATAGATTTCGAAGAAGAATTGAAGAAATTTCACCCAAGCCTTGAGATGGAAGAAGTGGAAGATGCGATTTATAATCAGGAGGTAACAGATTTGGCTGACGTACTTGTCAAATTTGTCAAGGAAGCTACGGAGGAATCGTAGAAGTCCGGGTGTATGTGATAAAAGACAGATGGGAGTTAGGTGGAACTTGGTATGTTTTGTTATAAATGTAGATGCCTCCTTACGGAGAAGGATTTCTGTACCAACTGTGGGGCGGATGTGGGATTATATAAAAAGATAATGTACGCTGCAAACCGTTTTTATAATGACGGTCTTGAGAAGGCACAGGTACGTGATTTATCGGGAGCCGTGACGAGCCTTAGGCAGTGTTTGAAATTGAATAAAAACCATATTGATGCAAGAAACCTTTTGGGACTTGTGTATTTTGAGCGGGGAGAGGTTGTAGCGGCGCTCAGCGAGTGGATTATGAGTCAGAATACGCGCAGTGAGAAAAATATTGCCGATGACTATATCGGGATGCTGCAGAATAATCCCGGACGGCTTGATACATACAAGCAGACAATAAAGAAATACAATATGGCACTTATGTACTGCCAGCAGGACGGTCAGGATTTGGCAGTGATACAGCTGAAAAAAGTGATATCAATGAATCCGAAGTTTGTTCAGGCAAGACAGCTTCTGGCGCTTTTGTATATCAACAGTCAGGAGTGGGAGAAGGCAAAAAAGGAGCTTGAACGGGCGCTAAGGATTGACGCGAATAATACAATTACACTTCGTTACCTGAAAGAAGTGGATGAAATGATGCCTGCGGAGGAGGAGCGCACCAAACGCAGAAGGGATGCAGTTGTCTACCAAAGCGGTAATGAGACCGTAATACAGCCGGTCGGCAAGAAGGAAGCGGCAGGGCTGCAGACGATTTTGAATATTGTAATTGGAATTGCATTGGGTGTGAGTATTGCGTGGTTTTTGGTGCTGCCATCACAGATACAGCAGGTAAGGAACGAATCAAATGATAAATATCGGGAAGTAAGCGAACAGCTTGATGCGAAAACCGTAGAAGTGAATGAACTTACGACGCAGATCAGTCAGCTGACGGAAGAAAAAATGGACCTTACAAACAGTCTGAATGCAGCGCAGGAGGCAAATGCGGCAATCGAAGCAAATACGGATTTGATTGAGGCGGCATTGATGTACATGAATAAGACACAGGATGAGCTTGCGATTGCCGACGCGCTGGAACTGATTGACCAGGAGTATTTGGCGAATGAGGCGACAGAGAGTTTCAGAAACCTTTACAATGCCGTAAAAGAAGGCATAGGACCTGTTGTTGCAAGAGAGAGCTACAATGTTGGCTATGATGCGTTTCGGACGGAGGATTATGACACTGCAATCATAAATCTGTCAAGGGCGTATGACTATAATCCAAAGAATGGGGAAGCATTGTACAATTTGGGAAATGCTTACAATAAAAAAGGGGAAACGCAGAAGGCATTGGATATTTATGAACAGGTCATCGAGCTGTTTCCGAATACGGAGAAAGCGAGAAAATCGGAAACGTATATTAAAGAAATAAAAGGTGAATAGCAAAATTATTTTTGACGACAAAAGAGGACAGGCGAAGGAGCCTGTCCTTTTTCAGTATATGTAAGAAGGAGGATGTTTTATGGAATCAAAAATGAGGGAGTATGCAATTATTGATAACTATTTGTGCATTAAGATGCCGGCGGAGGTTGACCATCACCGGGCAGCTGGAATCAGGGAGTGTGCCGACCAAATGATACTTGATGATAAAGTAAAAAACATCGTGTTTGATTTTGAGGATACGACTTTTATGGACAGCTCCGGACTTGGAATCATTATTGGAAGATATCGGAAGATATCCTGTTTTGGGGGGAAAGTGTATGCGGTAAATGCAAACGACCGTATCACGAGACTGCTTACGTCATCGGGAATGACATCAATCATCGAAGTGCTGTAAGAAAAGAACGCGTTAAAATTAATAGGAAAAGTGAGGATTGGCTGACTATGGAAGGAAACATAATCAATGAAATAAAGCTTGAGTTTGAGGCTGTCTCAGAGAATGAGGCACTTGCAAGGGTTGTAGCGGCTGCTTTTATAGCGGGTCTGGACATTACGGTGGACGAGCTTGAGGATGTGAAAACGGCAGTGTCGGAAGCGGTTACCAATGCAATAATACATGGGTATAAGGAGCACGGTGGAACGGTGGTAATGAATGCCGCACTGAAAAAGGAGAGCAGGGACACGAATCGTCTGATCATTGAAATCTGTGACACGGGTGTCGGAATCGAGGACGTGGAACAGGCGATGCAGCCGATGTTCACAACAGGGGCGGAAAACGAACGTTCCGGAATGGGATTTTCCTTTATGGAGGCATTCATGGATAAAGTGGAGGTGACAAGCTCACCGAATATGGGAACGATGGTACATATGGAAAAATGCCTTAAGGGATATGATGCGAGGCAGTAGCTTATGGAAGACAAGGAGCTTTTTTTGAGGGCACAAAAGGGAGAAGGTGCGGCGAAGGAGCTGCTTTTTAAAAATAATATGGGATTAATCCATCATGTGCTGAAACGTTTTATGTCACGGGAAGGCTGTGATATGGAGGATTTATTTCAGATTGGTTCCATCGGTCTGCTCAAGGCAATTGATAAGTTTGACACAGAGTTTGGCGTATGCTTTTCAACTTACGCCGTGCCTCTTATCTTGGGGGAGATACGGAGATTCTTAAGGGATGACGGAATGCTCCGGGTAAGCCGCGGAATTAAGGAAAATGCACTCCGGATTAAACGGGTAAGGCAGGAGTTCACGGAGAAAAACGCAAGAGAACCAACGCTTTTAGAGCTTTCCGGGCAGACGGGGATAAGTGTGGAGAACATTGTATTGGCGCTTGACGCGGGACGGGAGGTGGAGTCGCTTTATAAGACGATGTATGAGTCGGATGGAAATGAGCTCCTGCTTTTGGATACAATAGGCGGGACGCTGGATAATGACAGGCTGATGAACCGTCTTTTTGTCGAGGGTCTGTTAAAGATACTTGACGGGCGGGAACGGGAGTTAATCAGACTGCGCTATTATGAGAACAAGACACAGATGCAGACAGCTAAGCAGCTTGGAATGAGCCAGGTACAGGTGAGCAGGTTGGAGAAAAAGGTGCTGACAAGGCTGCGGAGTGAAGCGCTCGCCGAATGTTCTAGCACGGAAAAAGAAAAGTGTGTTAATTGAAAAAAAAGTGTAAATAAGACTATCAATCATGCCGATAAAAAAGGTAACAGGAATTATGTTTAAAGGGCACGGATGCCCTTGGAAAGGTTGGTTGAGATGAACGGAATCAATTATAACACATTGCTCAATAACACAGGGCTTTATTCAAACAGGTCAACAGGGAATGATGTTGTACAGCAGTATGCGAATGCCGTAAACGCAAAAACGCAGCAGGCAGCGGACAACAAACAGGCAAATGCGGACAAGGACACATATGAACATGGCACAGTGAACGCAAAGGCAGGCTATGAGAGACCAAAGAGCACGGGAAAATATAAAGCGCTTGATTCAAACGGCGTTCAGGAAGGCATCAAGCTCAGCGATAATGCAAAAAATCTTTTGGAAGAACTGAGAAAGAAATATGGAAACATGAGTATTTCCGTAGCGGAATGGTCAACAGACGAGGAGCAGGATTATTACGCGGGTCTGACAGACAAGGATTACAGTGTTTTGATTAATCCGGAGCTGCTTGAGAAAATGGCGGCGGACGATTCTGTCAGGGAGCAGTATGAATCGGTACTAAGCAATGTGGGCAAGGATGCAGAAACCTTGAAGACAGAGCTTGGTGAGGACGCGGACAAGATTAAGGGCTTTTCGATTACAATGGACGCAGACGGAAAGGTGACCTATGCGGTGAAGCTCTTAAAGGATATGGCGGAGCAGGGCAAGAGTACCGCAAAGACGCAGAAGGAGCGCATTGAAGAGCAACGCGCGGCACGCAGGGAGCAGGAAAAGAAGAAGGAAGAAAAGCTTGAGACGGAGAAGATTGAAGCAAACTCCATCGAAGATCTGATTGCAGCAATCAAGGAAAAGCTCCATCCGACGCAGACGGACGAGAAGATTACAATTAAAGAAGAAGACATTGTAAACAACGGTGTGAATGCGGCAGCTAATGTAACTGCTGAGTAAAAATATCCTCGACGCCGGATGTGGCGTGCGGCTGGTTTAGGGAATCAAAAAGGAATACGGGCAGGTGATTTGAAGTACCGTCCTTCCATTCAAGATGTTTGGAGGGAACGTGGAGCGAAAATCCCTGTCCGTTTTTGATGCGGTTTGCGTAATCTGCAGCGGATTTTAACGGCGTGTCAAAACACATGCCGTAGACGCAGTTGTTTTCTGTGACGCCGACTTTATGCATGTCGGAGCCTGCGGTCATGGTGATTCCGTGTTCTTTCGCGTAGCGGTATGCCATGCGGTCCTGCTCGTGGGGGTTTCCGGCATTGGCAACTTCAAAGGCATCGCACTGACAGGGGTGGACATATACCTCAGAGAGGTATCCGCGTTCCCTGAAAGGATGCGCCTGCACGACAAGACCGCCTTCTGCCTTGATTTTCTGATAATGTGTGATGTGGTCCCAGGTCATCAGTTCGGGGTGTTTTAAAAGCCAGTCCTTGTCCAGTCCGTAGACTAAAAATTCATCGCCGAAAAAGCGTGCTTCCCAGGCAAAAAAAACGTCAAGTCCGAGTCGGTCCCCTTCGCGCTTGGCATCCTCATATCCCTGGCAGAAGATGCCAATGCGTTCCTCCCACGGCAGATTTTGGGGTACACAGGTATTTCCGTTAAAAAAGTGGTCGGTGATAAAAATACCGCTAAACCCTAGGTTTTTATAGTATGCAATATATTCATTCCCATAGCTGGCCGCACATTTGCTGGCGGTTGCCGTGTGAAGGTGTGTCTCATAGAGATAGGGCATTTTGGTTTTCATTTTTGTCCGTTTTCCTCCGTGTAAAATAATCTTTTACTATTTTATCATAAAATGATATAATGTGGTTAAAATTTTTCAAAACTTAATCCAAATCTGTGGTATTTGGTTACTGGAACGGAGTGAACAGTAACACGATTTGTGCTTACATTCAAATATGCAGATTTTGGCAGGAATGGGGGATTAAGATGGAACAAAAAGATACGCCGCTTCTTGAAGCGGTGGAGCGTCTGATAGCGACAGAACCGGCATATTTTAGAATTCCGGGACACCGGCTGAACCGTGGAATGAGCAGCCGGTGGACAGATAAGACGGGAGATGGGATTTTCGCTTATGATGTGACAGAGACGCCGCTTACGGATGATCTGCACGCGCCAGAGGGGGCAATCCGCGAGGCGCAGGCACTTTTGCGTGATCTTTACGGTGCCAATGAGAGTTTTTTTCTTGTAAACGGTACGACCTGCGGGAATGAAGCGATGATAATGAGTGCAGCGTTTGAGGGGCAGGAGATTATGATTGCGCGCAATGCGCATAAGTCCGCGATGATGGGACTTATTCTGTCAGGGGCAAAGCCGGTGTACGCGATGCCGGATACACTGGAAGCATGGGGCGTTCAGGGGGAAATCGCGCCGGATACGGTACGCGCGCTTTTTTCGGAGCATCCGGAT
Organism: Lachnospiraceae bacterium UBA7110; assembly: GCA_002492295.1. GTDB lineage: Bacteria > Bacillota > Clostridia > Lachnospirales > Lachnospiraceae > COE1. The sequence continues at coordinate 23,183 of DKYC01000005.1, read as the reverse complement.
TGTACGGCGCTTCTTTTGGTCAGTCCGACGTATTACGGGATTTGTTCGAATTTACGGGAAATTGCACAAATCTGCCATGAAAAAAATGCGCTTCTATTGGTTGACGAGGCGCATGGAGGGCATCTGTATTTCGACGGGGAAACTTCGGAGGATAAAAAAAGGGGCGCACTGCAGTGCGGTGCGGACATCTGTGTACAGAGCATGCATAAGGTGACGGGCGCACTGACGCAAAGCTCCGTGCTGCATATTAAATATCATGGGGTGCGGGGCGATGTGCTGGAACATGTGGCGCAAAACCTGCAATTGGTGCAGAGTACAAGTCCGAGCTATCTGCTAATGGTCTCGCTTGACTGTGCGCGGTATGAGCTTGCCATGAACGGTGAACAGATGTATGGGAAAGCGGCGGCGCTTGCAGAATATGCGCGCAGCCGTATCGACTGTATAGAGGGTTTTTCCTGTCTTGGGAAAAAGGATGTCTGCAGGTTCGACGAGACAAGGCTCGTGATTTCGGCACGCGGTCTTGGTATTTCAGGATTCACGCTTGACGAACTGCTTTTTGAAAAATACGGCGTCAATGTGGAGCTCTCCGACCATGAGAATGTGCTTGCGATTGTAACCTACGCCAATGAGGCGCAGGATTTGGACAGACTGGTTGGGGCGTGTATTGATATTGGGGCGGCGTATCGGAACCAAAAGAATGGGGGAAAATATGACACAGGTGTCATAAAGGACAGACTTCATTTTCCAAAACTTCCCAGGCAGTGTCTTACGCCAAGACAGGCTTATTTTTCCGAAAAAAAGGAAATTGCATGGGCGGACGCCGTGGGAAAGATTTCCGGTCAGATGATTGCTCCGTATCCTCCGGGGATACCGGTGCTTTATCCTGGGGAATTTATCAGCCTTGAATCATGGGAATATATAGAGGCTTTCCGGAAAAAGGGCAGACATATCCACGGGGCGGACAAAGACGGAAAGCTTGAGC
>DKYC01000005.1:13136-21893 GCA_002492295.1 Lachnospiraceae bacterium UBA7110 | reverse complement strand
CGGAAAGCTTGAGCGGATAAAGATAATTGAATAAAGAAAGAAAAAATGTAAAGAATAACCATGTATACTGTGAACAGCAGGAGGGCGTGGTTATTTTTTATGGCAAATGCAGTGTTATATGTAATGGCAAAACAGAACGTGGAGACCGACAGGAGTGATGTTGTGCTCTCGGACGTGGCAAGTGTTTACTGCGAGGATGAGACTGTGCGCGCGAAAGCAGAGGCGGTGAAAATCCATAAATTTAAAAAGGGCGGCGCACCAAGAGTCGTCGTCAGCATGATGAAGGTGATAGAGGAACTGACAAAACTCAATCCGGGTATAACGGTTGAGAGTCTTGGGGAGACTGATATTATCATTGAAAAAACATCGTTTCAGAAGGACACACAGGCGGATAAAAAGGGATTTGCCGAGTGGGTGAAGGTGGCGTTGGTGGCGCTTATCTGTTTTTTTGGCTCGGGATTTACCATTATGGCATATCACAATGATATCGGGATTGCGGATGTCTTTGCGCGGATTTATGAGCTTGTGACGGGGCAGGCATCGGACGGCTGTACGGCGTTGGAGGTTTCTTATTCCATCGGGCTTACCGTCGGAATTGTCACATTTTATAATCATATTGGAGGAAAGAGGATGAGTGCGGATCCGACGCCGCTTGAAGTCGAAATGCGCAATTATGAGCGCGATGTCAATCAGGCGATTGTGGAAATCAGCGATCGGTCAGGAAAGGAGAAGGATGTAAATTAATGTTTTTGAAAACAGTATTTTTGTGCATCATGGGATTTAGCTCCGGACTGCTTGTGTCGGCAGGTGTTTTTACCGTGCTTTTTGTGGTAGGGCTTGTGCCGCGCTTTGCGGGAAAGACGAATACGGCGTGCTATGAGCTTTTGTATGAGGAGTGCATTATTTTTGGATCAATGATTGCCTGTATTTTCAGTGTGTTTCCAATTAAGGGCTCGCTGGGTGCGTTGATTCCGCATGCATCATTTTTATGCCAGGCGCTGTTGGTTTTATTTGGAATTTTTGCCGGGATTTTTGTGGGCTGTCTTGCAATCGCGCTCGCGGAAGTGCTGGATGGGATTCCGATTTTTGCAAGGCGTATCCAACTGAAAAAAGGTCTTGATATCGCAATTTTTTCAGTTGCAGTCGGTAAGGTGACGGGATCGTTAATTTACTTTATAATGGATTTTTTTGAACTCCTGTAAGGAATGGAAAAGGTGGGGTGATTGGAATGGAAAAACAGCAAAAAATGGAAGAATATCAGGAATATGTCAGGCAGAATTCGCCAAAGACAAATCTGCCGGCCCAAATGGGAAAGGCGTTTGTCATGGGCGGCATTATCTGTTGTGTAGGACAGTTTATAGTGGGGATGGCAACGCAGCGTTTTGGACTGGATCAGGAAACTGCCGCAGCGTGGTGTTCGATGATTTTGATTTTAATCAGTGCGCTTCTGACGGGGGGTAATCTTTACGGGAAGCTGGTAAAATGGGGCGGGGCAGGGGCGCTTGTGCCGATTACGGGTTTTGCCAATTCCGTGGTGTCAAGTGCGATTGAGTATAAAACGGAAGGACAGGTGTTTGGTATCGGGTGTAAGATCTTTACGATTGCCGGTCCTGTCATTTTGTATGGGATTGTCACAAGCTGGTGCCTGGGGATTATCTACTGGCTTGGGACGGTTATGGGATTTGTGTAAAACAGGTATAATATTTGTGCACAGGAAAGGTGCCAAAGCCCCGTGTGGAGCTTTTGGCACCTTGTTTATGCATCTATTGTTATTATTTGATACTGATATTTGAGAATTTAGCGGTACTTAAGTTGTCGATATCGTTTGCAACTTTGTTTCCGTCAACCGCAAACCCAATCAGGACATCCTGTCCCATGGGGATTTCCGCAGAGCCGATTAACTTCCAGGCTTCGCCTGTGTTGTTTCTTGCATATCCCGTGAAAACATTACCCTTGCGTTCAAGCTTGAGCCAGATCCCGTTTGTAACGGACTTACCGTCCTTTGCCGTTCTGAAATAAAAGTCCTCCACAAGCGGAATACCTGCTTTTGCAGCGCTGTCCTTTGCGTCGATTGTTTCTGTCATGGCACTGATTTCGCCGGGCTTGTTGACTGCAAGCGCTTCACCGCTGTCACTTACAACGGAAGTCGCACCTCTGTTTGCAAGGAATACAGCCCATGTAGTGTCATCCAGATCGGGGTTGCCTTCATTCAGCTTTGTGTTCTGCTTAACCAGTGACATGGAAAGGAAGGCGGTATTTGCATTTGCGGCAGCGCTTTCACGGATCATCAGACCTGTGCCTGCATGGTTGTCGATTGCCGTCACGTCATCAAGCTTCGCAACAATTGTGCCGTCTCCGCTCAGTCCCTTATATACATAGTGGAAGCTGTCGGTGGTGGCATCTGCGGGAACGCCGTCAACTGAACCTTCTGCCTTACCCATTTTGCCGGCGCCTTTTACGGTCAGTACGCCTTTTTCAAGGGAAGCAGAGCCTGCAACGCCGGGCGTGCCGATATCAGCGCTTTCATATCCGGGTGTGCCTGCGGTACTGTTTACGTGAATCTGCACGGCTGTAGCCTGTGTTGCCGTTCCGTTGTTGTCATATGCCCTTGCGGAAACGAAGTAGGTTCCGTCTGAAAGACCACTCATATCGCATAAGTAAGGAGCCTGCGTCGCCGTGGAAATAAGCGTGCTTCCGTTGTAGAACTCTACCTTGCTGATGCTTCCGCCGTTGTTTGCCGTAGCAGCAGCGCCGATAATAATGCTCTCGCCTTTATTGTACTGCGCATTATTTGCTACCGTCATCATTACGGTCGGGTTGTCCGCGACTTTGTCTGCATCCACGATGCTGTTGAAATAGTTTTCCACATTGGAACGTCCGTTTTGGGCAAGTGCCTTTGCGTCGGATGCGTTCGTCTTGTCAAATCCCATCATATCCTCGTAGAAATCCGGCATTCCATCCATATCCGTATCATAGCCTGCGTCCCTTACTGCTGTAGCGCATGGATATCCGCCGACCTCATGTTCTGTATTGATAAAGCGTCCGGTATCTGTTTTTACCTCCTGAACGACACGTGCGTCCTGTGCGTCGCGCTTCGGATAGGTTGCTCCTGCCTGATCCAATACTTTGGAGAAGCTTGCTTCTGCGCTCTCCATATCCTTCTCTAACGGGAAGTCGCATGTCTTCTTTGGCATGAAGGAAGTGCCGCCGATGGTTGTGGTGTATTGCTGTTTTGCGATGACTGTCCAGTCAGGAGCGGTGTTAATGACGCCTGTCTTTTTCCCGTCGCCCGCATTGTCGGCAGAAAGTGCTTCGTCTTTCACTGCACCGTCATAAAGCGAATTCCCGTTTACATAAAAACCACCGTATTTTTTGCTTTCGCCGGGCTTCGCAATTGCTTTTGAAATATCATCCCTTGTGCCGACACCGTTAATGATGTAATTGTTCATATAATTGGTAAGCTGCCAGCCGCCGCCGTGCACTACGTTAAAGCCATAGTTGTAGATGACATTGTTGCTGACCTGCGTGGTAGCACAGTATCCATATGCGTCACCGGCTGTCTCCTTTGTCGGGTCGCCCATGGAACCGCCGCCCATACGGGGAGGACGAGAAGTCGTGTTTGCCATCAGGTTGTATTGGAAGAGTACATTGTCGCCGCCGAAAATTCCGCCGTATCCATGACGTCCCTTTGTGTGGCCTGAAACGGTAAGGCTTTCGTAAATCAGACAATGCTGTACCGTACCGTCCTGCCCGCGGTATGTGGAAAGCGTTTCATCCGTGTTCCAGCTAAAAGAGCAGTGGTCAAGAATAAAGAGTTTATTATCGCGTCCCCAAAGGGCATCCATAGAGTCGCTGCCGTTTGATACATTCTTTGCGCCCGGACGGAAACGCATATAGCGGATAATAAGGTTTTCGGAGTTGCTGATATCGGTCTGGTATCCGGAAAGCGTAATGCCGTCCCCCGGAGCTGTCTGTCCTGCAATTGTCACATTTTTGATGTTTTTGAAGGAAAGAGTCTCCTTTAAGTCAATCAGACCGCCTACGTTGAAGACAATGGTTGCACCGCCGTTTTCCTTCGCAAATTTCTCAATACCATAGCGCAGGGTGCCTTCAACAGGCGTATCGTCCTTTTTATAGTCTTCAAGGGAGGTGACGACATAGGTATCGTAGCCTCGTCCGCCTGTTGCGTACTGCCCGCCGCCTTCTGCAGTGTCAAATGCGAGGACTTTTTCTGCCGCGTTTGTTTTCATCGACATACCGGGACATGCCACGCCTGTGAGGATCATTGCGCCCGCCAGTGCAAGAGCAACAGGCTTTTTGATGTTTTTCCATGCTGCCATTGTTAAAAATCTCCTTTCGTTTGTGAAATTCAAATTCTTTTGGTTCTTGAAAAATTAGTAATTTTGTACATTTTTCAAATGAATTATAGCATTATTTCAACATAATGTACAGACCAAAAACAATAATTTTTAGTGGAAGCTCTTCACCCAGTTTATCAGTGAGTCATGGTGTACGTTATTGGTTACATCCCTGCGCATCTGCTCCGTGACATTCCCCTTTTTCTCCATAATCGCAAGGATTGCTTCCTGAAGCCCCGCAATTTTCCCTTTTTGGAATGCTTCGCTCTCGCCAGAATCCTCGCAGGTGCTTTGGCAGTCCGTCGTGTCCTGCAGACCGCATCCGGGCCTGTCATTGTCAGGGGATGCGGTTTGGATTTCGTCCATGATGGCTGGCTGTACGTCCATAACCGGCTGTGTTTCCTGTGTTTTTGCCGACTGCGCGTCATCTGTCAAAGGCAGCCAGATATCCCCGGAATTTGCCTTTACATTGACGCAGATATTCCCGTTGACAACGGACACGCGCTGACCGGAGAGTGCGCCGACATATTCCGCGCAGGAGCTGTTTACGGGAAGCGTCATTGTATAGTCGCTGTCGTCATTGTTTACGGTTATGACTGCACATTCGCCGTCAAAGGTACGTGAGAACGCATACTGGCGGTTGCGCAGCAGAAGTTCCCTGTAGTCGCCGTAGCAGAGCGCTTTTGAGTGTTGGCGCGTCTTTCCAAGGGCGGCGGTAAGCTTCGTGTACGGGTTGGTCTGAAGGGTATCCTTATAATCCTCATAGGACAGGGCGGGACGCAGTGACGCGTCGGAGAATTTTTCCTTTTTGCCTTCGATTCCAAATTCCGAGCCGTAATAAACGGAGGGAATGCCGGGAAGCGTGTACAGCAGGATATGAACCGGCACATAGTGCGCTTTGTTTGCCAGCTTTGTATAAATGCGCTCAACATCATGGTTGTCCACGAAATTATAGAGTTTAAATCCGTTCGGATTGCTGCCGCCCATATCATAGAGGCGTTTTACCGTGTGGGCAATCTCAAAGTAGTTGTGGTCGTTGTGTCCGGAATAAAGCGCCTTGTGAAGCTGATAGTTTGTCACGGAATGGAGCGTCCCTTCGTTTACCCAGCGCGAATAATCGCCGTGGATAACCTCCCCCATCAGCCAGAAATCAGGCTTGACCTCATTCGCAACGCCGCGCAGTGCTTTCATGAAATCAAAATCAAGAACGTCCGCGGCATCAAGACGGATGCCGTCCACATCAAACTCCTTTACCCAGAGACGGATAACATCACAGATATAATCTTTTACGGCAGGGTTTCTCTGGTTTAATTTGACCAAAAGATTATAGCCGCCCCAGTTATCATATGAGAATCCGTCATTATATTCGTTGTTGCCGCCAAAGTTTACATTGCAGTACCAATCGCGGTATTGTGAGCCTTCGCGGTTCTTTTTGATATCCTGAAAAGCAAAAAAATCACGTCCTGTATGATTGAACACACCGTCAAAAATAACACGTATGCCTTCTTCATGGCATTTTGCCACGTAATTTTTCAAATCTTCATTGTCGCCGAGCCTGCTGTCAAGCTTTTTGTAGTCGGTTGTTTCGTAGCCGTGTCCTACGGACTCGAACAAAGGACCGATATAGATGGCGTTGCAGCCGATGTCCTTAATATGCCGTATCCACGGTATCAGGTTATTCAGGCGGTGGACAGGTTCCCCGTAAGTGTTTTCCTTTGGAGCGTCTGCCATTCCAAGCGGATAGATGTGATAAAATACTGCCTCGTCGTACCAAGCCATTTCAAGTTCCTCCTTCAATTACAGAATAAAGTTATAAAATAATTTCAGCATTTTGAATAGATACTGATTTTTTTCACCATTATATTTTAGCACAAAATAAAATGACATGCATCAAAAAATGTGATATTATGAAAAAGAATGATTATTGGATAGAAGGGGAATGGAATGGACTATTTTTTTAACCAGAAAATAGCTAAAAATATGGCGTTGCTGCTCAACACGATATTTTTGTGCATGCATATCTTTTTCTTTATCTTTTTCACTTATTATCATGTCAGCATTATGGCAGGCTTTAATATATTCAGCATTATTTTCTACTTTTGCAGTTTTGCGTTTATCCGGAAAAACATGCTTGCAACATATATTAACCTGATGGCTTTTGAGGTCATTGTGCATATGATTTTTGCCGTTATCTGCGTTGGCATGAGCTGTGGCTTCCAGATGTGCCTGATCTGTATTGTGTGTATTTTTTTCTATGCCGAGTATTTTTCATTAAAGATGAATAACGGCAAAAGCAATGTAAGCGGCAGTCTGTTAAGCGCGCTGAGTGTTACGAGCTATGTCGGGCTTTTGTTTGGAATGTATGGAAGGGAGCCGTTATACGTCATTGATGACAAGGTGCAGCTGTTTATGTACGTGGCAATGGCCGTGATAACATTTGCGGTGATGATTGTTTCGCTGAAGCTGATGACGCTGTTTTTCCTGAAAAGCGAGGCAAGGCTTTCGCGGCAGGCGGAATACGACGCGCTCACGGGTCTTCCGAACCGTCACTATATTATGCGCCACTTAAACCGTATTTTGGAGAAAAACGAGGCGGGCGGTTACTGGCTTGCAATGGTGGATATTGATAATTTCAAAAAAATTAACGATACATATGGACACAATTTTGGGGACAAGGCACTTAAGGCGCTTGCGGGAATCCTTTCTGATGAGAAGCATGATGTGACGGTCTGCCGGTGGGGCGGGGAGGAGTTTCTGATTATCGGCAGGCTTACGGAGGCGGCAAGACCTCCGTTTGACAAGATAGATGCAATCCGGGGACAGGTTGAGGCATATGAACTGATGTACGAATCGGAAAATAAGGATATGCCCACGAGGGTACCGCTTACCGTGACAATCGGTGCGGCAGCATATTCGAACGAGACAACGATTGAAGACTGGGTAAGTATTGCGGATAAACGTCTTTATGTGGGAAAGTACAACGGGAAAAACCGTGTTGTATGTTGAAAATGCCGATAAATGTGCGGCGGCATGAACAAAAACGTTGCGAATTTCTGTGTGTGAGAGTATAATTAAGAAGGAAATCAGGCTTTATGATGAGATGGTAACCGGTAAAAAATACACAGGAAAGAGGGTGTGGGCATCAGATGGCGAAATTTGGATATGAGGCCATAAACAAGCTCGGCAAGGAAGTGAAGGGCTCAATTGATGCGGCAGATGAGGAAGAGGTAAAAAGCAAGCTCAGAAGTCAGGGGCTTACGGTGGTGTCAGTTAAGGGGCAGACAATTTTGACCGCCGACATTAACATACAGATTGGCGGTTATCCCAGCGCACGCGATTTGAGCGTTATGTGCCGGCAGTTTGTCAGCATGAACAAGGCAGGCGTTACGATTATGGAGACCCTTCGGATGCTCTATGAGCAGACGGAAAACAAGCGGCTAAAGGAAGCGCTTAACACGGTGCGTATTGATATTGAAAAGGGGGATACGCTTGCACAGGCACTCTCGGAACACCCGAAGGTATTTCCGGATTTGATGATTAACATGGTGGCGGCAGGCGAGGCGTCCGGTACGCTGCACGTCGCAATGGAGCGTGTATCACAGCAGCTTGAGAAATCCAGCAAGACACAGGCGCTTGTCAAAAAGGCGATGATTTATCCGATTGCGGTTATGATTATCGCAGTGATTATCACGATTGTCATGCTTGTGGTTGTTATTCCAAATTATGAGAGTATGTTTGTTGACCTGGGGACGGAACTCCCGGGAATCACGAAATTTTATGTGGCATTAAGCAATGGCGTGATTAACTACTGGTACATTATCATACCTGTGGTGGCGGCGGTTGCGTTTGGGATTGTGGCATTTTCCAGGACGGATTTGGGAAAGCATTTTTTTGGAAAGATTGCAATTACGATTCCGATTTTAAAGAATATGACTGTAAAGTCGGCTTCCGCACAGATGGCGAGAACATTGGGAACTTTGCTTGGTTCAGGCGTTACGCTTGTGGAGGCGACATCGATTGTGTCCGGCATTATGGGGAACGTGTATTTTAAGGAGGCATTGAAGGACGCGTCGCTTCAGGTATCGATTGGTATGCCGCTTTCGCGTCCGCTTGAGGAATGCGGACTGTTTCCGCCGATGGTGTACCATATGCTGCGTATTGGTGAGGAGTCCGGAAACTCGGAGGAGATGCTCGATAAGCTTGCGGACTATTATGATGAAGAGGTGGAAATGGCCGTGCAGTCATTGATGGCAGCGATGGAACCGATGATTATCGTCGTGCTTGCGGTTGTTGTAGGCGGACTTGTTGCGGCATGTATGGCGCCGATGCTTTCCATGTATCAGGCACTCGATACGATGTAAAACGATTTGTATATCATATAAGCATAAAAAGAACGCCG
>DKYC01000005.1:1695-12877 GCA_002492295.1 Lachnospiraceae bacterium UBA7110 | reverse complement strand
CGGCGTTCTTTTTATGCTTATATGCACTGCATACACAGGCATTATGGTTTTTAAATACGGGCAAGCGCATCCATCTCGTCAATCAGACTGCCAAACAGCTTTAAGGCATCTTCAATTGGCTTCTTTGTGGACATATCGACACCGGCGTCTTTGAGGATTGATACCGGATCCTTGGAACAGCCGGCACACAGAAATTTTTCCTTGTAGGCTTTGACTGCAGGTTCCCCTTCTTCCAGGATTTTCTGCGAGAGTGCAATGGCAGCGGAAAATCCGGTTGCGTACTGATAAACATAGAAATTGTAGTAAAAGTGCGGGATACGCGCCCATTCGAGGTCGATTTTTGCATCGTGCACAATCTCTTTTCCAAAGTAGAGGTCTATCAGATTGTGATACGTTCTGCAGGCGGTTTCGGAATTGATGCTCTCGCCGTTTAACACCATTTGGCTCATTTTCAGTTCAAACTCCGCAAACATGGTCTGACGGTAGAGTGTCGTCCGAAACTGCTCCAGGAAGTAGTTGATTAGATAAGCGCGTTCTTTTCTGTCAGCCGTATTTTTTAAAAGATACTGCATCAGCAGCGCTTCATTGCAGGTGGAAGCAACCTCAGCTACAAAAATCACATAGTCAGAGTCGACAACAGGCTGGTTTTTGTTGGAAAGGTAGGAGTGAAGGGCGTGTCCCATTTCGTGTACCGTTGTAAATTCGCTGTCGAGGTTGTTTTTGTAATTTAAGAGGACATACGGATGAACACGGCATCCGGCGGAGTAGGCGCCGCTGCGCTTTCCGGTATTTTCGTAAACGTCAATCCAGCGGTTTTGAAAGCCTTCGTCCAAAAGCGCGGTATAATCGTCACCGAGGACGGACAGCGCCTTGCGGATATTTACTTTTGTCTCCTCAAACGGGATATCGCGCTCGGCATCGGAAACCATCGGTGCATACAGGTCGTACATATGCAGCTCGTCAACTTTTAACAGTTTTTTGCGAAGATGCACATACCGATACATATAGTCCATGTTTTCGTGAACCGTCTCAATCAGGTTATGGTAAACCTGCGGATTGATGTTGCTGCAATCGAGCGCTGCGTGAAGCGGGCTGTCGTATTTTCTGGCTTTTGCGAAAAAGTTCAGCTGTTTCATCTGCGCGGAGAGGATGGCGGCAGAGGTATTTTTATGCGCCTCATATGTTTTGTAAAGCGACTCAAAGGCGGCTTTTCTGACACTCCTGTCAGTTTTATGGAGCAGGGAAATAAATGTGGCATGTGTGACAGGATAGCGGTTTCCTTCGATATCGCTGACGGAGTCAAAGGTCATGTCGGCATCGTTTAACAGCCCGAAGATATCGTCGGGGGACTGTGCAAGGTCACCCGCCGCGGCAAGGATTTTTTCCTCGTCATTGCTTAAAATGTGTGCTTTTTTGCGGCGGATATCGTCAAGACATCGTCTGTAAACCGTAAGCTTTGGATTTTGTGCGTAAAATTCCTCCAGCGTGGAATCGCTGATTGCAAGGATTTCCGGCTCTGCAAAGGAGAGTGCAGAGGAGAGTGCCACATACACGCCGGCTGTCTGGTCCTTCATTCCCTGATAGGTCGTGTTCTTGGTATTTTCGTCCGCCTTGCGCATGGAATAGTTTGCAAAGCGGTCAAGAAAAATGCTGATTTCATCCTGTTTTTTCAGGAATGCGAGCAGCGTGTCCGCGTTTTCGCCAAGTGTCCCGCAATACGCTTCGATTTCCGGGATCATTTTCCTGATTTTGTCTAAATCCTTTTTCCATTCCTCATCGGATGCATATAAATCTTCCAATGCCCATGTGTGCTCTGTGGGGATTTCGTTTCTGTTTTTGATTTCGTCCATAATGGTTACCGCAGTCCTTTCCTATAATTCATATCATTATATATCAGTGTACCATTTTCAGGGTGATTATGCTATACTATAAAAAAGAATTTTGAAAGGAAAGCGGATACATGGGGTTAAAATTTTATATTGGTGCTTCCGGTTCGGGAAAAAGTTATCTGCTTTATCAGAGGGTGATAGAGGAGTCCGTCAGAAATCCGCATACAAACTATCTTATTGTAGTGCCTGACCAGTTTACGATGCAGACACAGCTTGAGCTGGTAAAAAGACATCCGAATAAGGGGATTATGAATATTGACGTGCTCAGTTTCGGGCGTCTTTCGCACAGGATTTTTGAGGAGGCGGGCGGAAATAATATGCCTGTTTTGGACGATACGGGAAAGAGCCTTGTGCTGCGCCGGGTTGCAGCGGACATGGAAGAAGCGCTCAGCGTTATGAAATACAATGTCAGGAAACCTGGGTATATCAGTGAGATTAAGTCGGCAATTTCGGAATTTATGCAGTACGGGCTTAGTACGGACGACGTGGGGAAGCTTTGTGCGTATGCGGCAAAAAGAGGGGCGCTTTCCTATAAGTTAAAGGATCTGCATATCCTGTACCAGGGCTTCCTGCAATATATACATGAGCGTTTTATCACGACGGAGGAAACGCTTGATATCCTTTGCAGCGTACTTTCAAGGTCGCGCATTGTGCAGGGAAGCGTGATTGTGTTTGATGGCTTTACCGGCTTTACACCCGTGCAGAATAAGGTCATTCAGGAGCTTTTGGTGCAGGCGCGTCAGGTTATTGTGACGGTTACAATGGACACGCGCGAAAATCCGTATGCGGCGGACGGCGAGCAGAAGCTGTTTCATTTGAGTAAAAAGACAATCCGTGATCTTGATAAGCTTTGCAGGGAAGCGGGCGTAACCCACGAGCAGGACGAGAAAATCATGGACGAACAGGTGTTCCGATACCGGAATAACGCAGGGCTTTCGCATTTGGAACGGGAGCTTTTTCGTTATCCCTACAGGGAATTTCAGGGGGAGCAGGACAGCATTCATATTTTTGAGGCATCGAATCCGCAAAATGAGCTTCGTCAGGTGTGCCTCAAAATTAAGGAACTTGTGCGCGAAAACGGTTATGCCTACCGTGATATTGCGGTCGTGACGGGTGATTTGGAGCGGTATGGATTTCCTGCGGAGGAGGAATTTACGCGGTTTGGCATTCCGTTCTTTTTGGACAGGACAAATAAGCTGGTGCTGAATCCGTTTATTGAGTTTATCAGAAGCGCGCTTCTGGTGGTCAGCCAGGAGTATTCCTATGAATCGGTGTTTCATTTTTTGCGGTGCGGTCTGGCGGGGGTTTCCCCTGAGGAGACGGACCGGCTTGAGAATTATGTGATGACAATGGGAATCCGGGGAAAAAAAGCGTGGGGCAGGCGCTTTACAAGACGGATGAAGGCGTGGGGGGAGGCAGTGCAGCCGCTGGATGAGCTGAATGAAGTACGGGAAAAAATTGTGTCCATGATTGCGCCGCTTATGGTAAAGAAGGCCTGCGGCAGGGAGCTTGCGGCAGCACTTTATGGCTTTATTGAAAATGCGCGGATTGAGCAGAAGCTTGCGGCATATGCCGCGGAGTTTAAGGCAAAAGGCGACCTCGTCAGGGCAAAAGAGTATGAACAGATTTACCGGCTTGTCATGGAGCTTTTGGAGCAGGTCTGCGCGCTGCTTGGCGATGAGGAGCTTTCCGTCAGGGAATTTGCAGATATCCTTGATGCGGGTTTTGCGGAAATTAAGGTTGGGACGATACCGCAGAATGTGGATAAAGTGGTAATCGGGGATATTGAGAGGACGCGTATGAGCGAGGTCAGGGCGCTGTTTTTTATCGGCGTAAATGACGGAATCATTCCAAAGAGCGGTACGACGGGCGGTATTCTTTCCGATATTGACCGTGAATTTTTACAGGAATCGGAGTTTGAGCTTGCGCCGACGCCAAGGCAGCAGATGTACATCCAAAGGCTTTATCTGTATATGACAATGACAAAACCGTCGGATTTTCTGTTTCTTTCTTATGCAAAGGTGGACAGCGAGGGAAAGAGCATCCGTCCGGCATATTTAATCCATACCGTGACAAGGCTTTTTCCAAAGATTGTGATTACAAAGCCGCAGCTGCGTGATATTGAGGAACAGCTTGACTCACCGGGGGACGCGTTGACGTATCTTGTGGAGCTGCTTCGCCGCTACGCCTTAAACGGTCTGTCCGACGCGCAGTCGGAGCGTGACAGGAAGCTGTTTTTTACGCTTTATGACACTTGTGCCCGGGATGAGAGGTATGCGCCTGTTGTGTCCGGTATGCGCAAGGCAGCGTTTGAATACCTTGCGGATGCGGGGGACAGACGGCTTCCAAAGGCACTTGCAAGCCTTTTGTACGGACAGGTTTTAAAAAACAGCGTAAGCCGTTTGGAAAAATTTGCCGCGTGCGCTTATGCGCATTTTCTGGAGTATGGCCTTGGACTTTCGGAACGTGAAAAGTACCGTTTTGAGAGCGTTGACATGGGAACGGTATTTCATGCAGTCCTTGAGCAGTTTTCCGAAAAGATAACGGAAAGCGGTTACACATGGTTTGACTTCCCGAAGGAGTTTGGCGAGCAGCTGGTGGGAGAATGCCTGGAGCGTTATGCTGCAGCGTACGGCGAAACGGTGCTTTACAGCAGCAGGCGCAATGAATATATGATTACACGGATGAACCGGGTGCTGTGCCGTACCGTGCAGACGCTTCAATACCAGCTTAGGCAGGGAGTGTTTGAGCCGGAAGGCTTTGAACTGTCGTTTCAGATGACTTCCGATCTGGACGCAGTTAATATTGCGCTTTCCGAGGAAGAACGGATGCATCTGATTGGGCGCATTGACCGGATTGATACCTGCCGACAGGAGGATAGGCTGTATGTCAAGGTGATTGATTATAAATCCGGCAACAGGAAGTTTGACCTTGCCGCGTTATACTACGGATTGCAGCTGCAGCTTGTGGTATACATGAATGCGGCGGTGGAGCTTGAGAAAAGGAAAAATCCGGATGCGCGCGTCATTCCCGCGGCGATGCTTTATTATCATGTGAGTGACCCGATGACGGAAACGGATGAGGGGGAGCCTGACCCGGATAAAATTGAGAAGGCGATTTTGGAGGAACTCAAAATGACAGGAATGGTGAGCGATGATGAGGAGGTTATCCGGCTGCTGGATCAGGGGTTTGAAACGAAATCCGCAGTGCTCCCGGTGGCAAAGAAAAAGGATGGCAGTTTTACACAGGCATCGTCCGTGCTTTCCGGCGAGGACTTTGAGACTGTTTCTGATTATGTGAACCGTAAAATCAGGGAGCTTGGAACATCCATTCTTGACGGGGACATCCGTCTGAATCCGTATGAGCAGGACGGGCAGACGGCGTGTACCTACTGTGAATACAAACATGTGTGCGGATTTGACAGAAGGCTCGGGGCAGGGCTTGTGCGCTGTCTGGAGGAACTTGACGCGCAGCAGGCGCTTGAAAAGATGAAAGAAGGCGGGGGACAGGGATGAAATACACGAAGGACCAGCAGCGGGTTATCGACACGAGAGGCAGGAATATTCTTGTGTCCGCGGCAGCAGGGAGCGGAAAGACCGCAGTGCTTGTGGAGCGCATTATACAACGGATAACGGATGAAACGGATCCGGTGGATATTGACCGGCTTTTAATCGTGACGTTTACCTCTGCAGCTGCGGCGCAGATGCGGGAACGGATTAGCCGGGCAGTTGCAGGGAGGCTCGAGGAGCATCCTGAAAACGAGCATTTACAGAGACAGGCATCCCTCATACACAACGCACAGATTACGACGATTGATTCCTTTTGCCTTTTTGTCATTCGAAACAATTTCAATGAAATCGGAATTGACCCCGGATTTCGGGTCGCGGACGAAAGCGAGATGAAAATGCTCGAAGCGGATGTGATGGAGCGTCTTTTGGAACAGATGCATACGGAACCCTCCGCGCAGTTTTTGCAGTTTGTGGAGTGCTATAGCACGGGTACAAGTGAAAAGCGGATTGAAGAGGCAATTTTAAGACTGTATCATTTTTCCATGAGTTATCCGTTTCCTGAGGAGTGGCTTATGGAGCGCGTTGACGACTATGAAGCGGCAGATGCGCAGGCGCTTTCTGGAAAGAGATGGTTTTTGGAGGCACTGCGCCATATTGATACTGTTTTAACAGAGTGTGAGGAAAGGCTGCGGCAGGCGGCTGCGATTTGCAACCGGGCAAACGGTCCTGCGCAGTATCTAGAGAATCTTGTTCTGGATTTGGAACTGGTCGGAAAACTGAAAGAGACGAAGGATTACAGGGAACTGTATGAATTGTTTACATACAGCTCCTTTTCGCGGCTTTCCGCAAAAAAGACGCAGGGGGAGGATTTGGCGCTCAAAGAGACAGTAAAGGGAATCCGGGACGAGGTAAAAAAGAATATTGTTAACCTGAAAAAGCTTCTGTTCCAAATTCCAATCCGGGATACGCTGCGCGATATGTCTGCCTGTAAAGACGCGGTGGGGGAGCTGGTGCGTCTTACGCTCCTGTTTAAGGAGATGCTTGACTGTGCGAAACGCGAGAAGAACATGATTGACTTTTCAGATATGGAACATTTTGCCCTCCAGATTCTTTTGGAGAAGAATGAGAAGGGGGAGATTGTACCGCGGGAGACGGCGCTTGCGCTTCAGGAGCACTTTGAGGAGATTATGATTGACGAATACCAGGACTCCAATGAGGTACAGGAGCTTTTGCTAAAGAGTATCTCAGGCGAGGATAAGGGCAGGTATAACCGCTTTATGGTCGGGGATGTGAAACAGAGCATTTATAAATTCCGGCTGGCGCGTCCTGAAATTTTCATGGAAAAATATGACACGTATGTCATAAATAAGGAGAATACAGAAAGCGCCTCTAATTGCGTCAGGATTGATTTAAGCATGAATTTCAGAAGCCGCAGGGAAGTGACGGATGCCGTTAATTTTATTTGCGGACAGTTGATGGGAAAGTCGGTCGGAAATGTGGAATATAATCGGGACGCCGCGCTTTATGCGGGGGCATCCTACCCGATTCCTTATCAGGCGACGGGTGAAAATCCCTACCAGACGGAGCTGCTGATTGCGGGAGCGGCACAGGAGGACGAAGGGGAACCGCAGTATTCCCCCAAAGAGCGGGAGGCGCTGCTTGTGGCGCAGCGCATCAAAAAGCTGGTAGGACATTTTCCTGTGACGGATGATGCGACGGGGGAGCTGCGTACGGCAAATTATTCCGATATCGTTATTTTATTCCGTGCAACATCGGGATGGGACGAGGAGTTTCGCCGGGTTTTGAGTGAGAACAAAATACCGGTCCATGTCACAAGCAAGACCGGATATTTTGAGACGATTGAAATCCAGGGGATTGTGAATTTTCTGCGGGTTTTGGATAATCCGCTTCAGGATATTGCGTTTTTCGGGGCGATGCGGCTGCCGTTCTTTGATTTTAGTGAGGAGGAAATCACACGGATCCGGTGTTTTGCGGGCGGACAGCAGTTTTTATATGACCAGGCAAAATATTATTATGAGAATGCCGGGCAGGCAGATTCCATGCAGGAAAAACTGGGGCGGTTTCTCCGGATGATTTCGGACTACAGGAAACGTGTTGTCTATACGCCGATTAAGGAGTTGATCCGCGTACTGATTGATGAAACCGGATATGGGGCGTATGTGGGCGCGATGCCCGGGGGAGACCAAAGGCTGGCAAATCTGGAGCTGCTGCTTGAAAAAGCGGGGACGTTTCAGAGTACGAGCTTTTACGGACTGTTTCATTTTATCCGGTATTTGGAGACGGTGCAGGAGCAGGAGGTTGATTTCGGGGAGGCAAATATCCTTGATGAAAACGCGGATGTGGTGCGCATTATGACAATTCACAAGAGCAAGGGGCTTGAGTTTCCAATCTGTTTTGTGTGCGGGCTTTCCAAGCAGTTTAATATGATGGATACGCGGCAGGCAATCCTGATGGACGCAGAGCTTGGCGTGGGTGTGGATTATATTGACCCCAAACTGCGGATAAAGCGCAGGAATATACGTAAAAATGCCGTTGCGCAGCGTATGAAGGAGGATACGCGGGGGGAGGATCTGCGCGTGTTATACGTAGCGCTCACCCGGGCGAAGGAAAAACTGATTCTGACGGGATATCTTGATGACTTTGCAAAAAAGCTGAAATCAGATTTTTACCTTACAATGGAAGAAGGGGAAAAACTGCCGTATTCCGTGATTATGGGCGCGGGTTCTTACATGGATTTGGTGCTTGCGTCGCTGATGCGTCATGAAAGCATGAAGGGATACCTGGATGAATTTTTGGGGGAACCGGATACTGGTCTGCGCACATGGGAGCTGATGAATGGGGATGCGCCGATACAGGTTGCATTCTGTACGGAAATTGTCGATTTGCGGGAGGAGCTTACCGCGCAGGGGAAAAGCGCTTTGCTGGAGCAGGAGCTTGACAGGGCGCAGATGTTTGCGGACCAAAAGTTAAAAGAGAAAATCAAGGGCAGGTTTGATTTTGCGTACCCGTATGCGTATCTTGAGGGGCTTACCGTAAAGACTACCGTTTCCGAGCTGAAAAGGGAGTCCTACAGGGAGGCGCTGGAGAATGCGGCGCAGCTGGTTGAACCTGAAGAAAAAACATACGTTCCCAGCTTTGTGGGAAAGCTGGAACAGAATGCGGAGCAGGAGGTACAGAGAGGCGGTCCGCAGTATGGTACGGCAGTACATAAGGTGATGGAGCTGTTGTCTTTTGGAAAGGATTTCCGGTATCAAAGCGAAGCGGATGAAAAACGGCTTTATGCGGTAATCTATGCGGAACGGGAAAGGTGGATCTCGGAAGGGAGGGCGACGCAGGAGGAGCTCTCCATTGTGCCGGTTGGAAAAGTCTGCGGTTTTTTGAAATCGCCGCTTGCGGCACGGATGATTGCGGCAAAAGAACGCGGCGCACTTTATAAGGAGCAGCCTTTTGTGCTTGGCGTGGAGGCAAATGAGTTGTCCGGGCAGTATCCAAAAGAGGAACTTGTGCTGATACAGGGTGTTATTGACGTATTTTTTTACGAGGAGGATGGAATTGTGCTTGCGGACTACAAGACGGACCGTGTGGAAAATGAAATGCAGCTTGCAGACAGATACAGGGCACAGGTGGACTATTACCAGCGTGCGCTGGAGCAGATTACGGGAAAAAAGGTGAAGGAACGGTACCTGTATTCGTTTTGTCTGCAAAAGGAAATCCGGATGTAAGAATGCAATGGGAGGAAGAATGGTGTTTGAATATATTTTGTTTGATTTGGACGGGACATTGACGGACCCGAAAATCGGAATCACAAGTTCCGTACAGTATGCGCTTAGGGCTTTTGGGATTGATGAGCCCAATCTTGATAAACTTGAGCCGTTTATCGGACCGCCGCTTGCAGACAGCTTTATGGAGTTTTACGGATTTACGCCAGAACAGGCAAAGGCGGCGATTGGGAAATACCGGGAACGGTTTGACCATCAGGGAATCTATGAGAATGAGATGTACGAGGGCATAGACGGAATGCTTTCCAGACTGAAGGAAAGCGGAAAAATGCTTGCGATTGCATCAAGTAAACCGACGCCGCTTGTAATCCGGGTATTGGAGTACTTTGGGATTAGGGAATACTTTGACTATATTGTCGGAAGCGAGCCGGGCGGCGGACGCAGCAAAAAGGAAGAGGTTGTCGAGGAGGCGCTTAGGCTGATGGTGCCAAAGACGCTCGCGGCAAAAGAACGAAAAGCGCGAGTGGCGATGGTAGGGGACCGCAGGTTTGACATTGAGGGTGCAAAAGCACACGGGCTGACTTCCGTGGGTGTTTCGTTCGGGTATGCGCCGGAGGGCGAGCTTGTGGCAGCAGGGGCGGACTGTATTGTCGATACGGTTTCGCAGCTGGAAGATATTTTAATGGGAAAGGACTGAACATATGGACAGGAAAAGGATTGTGCAGAAACGCACGACGCTGATACAGAAACTTGCTTATATTTTAAGACCTTTTGTGGTTTATATGGTGGTAAAGACTGCGGCAATGCTGACGCTCGCGGTATTGATTCCTTCGCTTCCGGTTCCGGGAATTACGGCGTGGGTGGAGGAAAACCGGCATCTTTTGAGCGCGGTGGTGAATGCTGCGGCAAGCCTGGCGGGCGTTTGCTTTTTGCTGAATGATTTTCTGAAGGAAGCGGCTGTTTCGGGGGAGATTGATATTGACGCGGGGGTGTTTGGGCAGCTTTTTGATTTTTTTAAGAATGGTTTTTCCGGGGTGAAACCGCTTGTGACGTGCGTGGTGCTTGGCGTTGTGTCAGCGTTTGCCCTGAATGGCGTCATTGCAAGACTGTCGGACTTTATGACACGTGTGTCACAAATACAGGGAATGCTTGGCTCGGAAAAGTATGAGGCGGTGAAGCAGATCCAGTATTCGGTGCCGCTTGTTTTGGGGCTTGTTTTATACGGGATTGTCTCTCCGCTTGTGGAGGAGATTGTCTTCCGGGGGATTGTTTTTAACCGGGTGAAGCGGTTTTACGGTGTGCCAAAGGCGGTGATTGGTTCGGCGCTTTTGTTTGGTGCGTTTCACGGGAATCTGCCGCAGTTTGTTTATGGGACGTGTATGGGGGTGCTGATTGCGCTTTGCTATGAATGGACGGGGTGCTTTTATGCGCCGCTGCTGTTTCACGCGGCGGCGAATGTTGCAGTGTTTTTGGCGGCGGGGGGCGTGGGGTAAAAAAGTGTTGATATCTTTATGAAAAAAGCAGTTGGCGGATTCAGGATAGCATAACTGCACGGGAACGGTATGTACCCGTTTTTTTGGAGAAACTGCGGAAATATATTTATCATGATGTGTTTTTGTATACACCGGATACTTTTGAGAGGTATTTTGTTAAGAGGGTTTTGGAAGAGAAGGGAGTAGCGTATCTGACGCAGTGATTTTTTGGTATAGGGGTCGTTTTCGTTAGGTTTTTGTAAATTGTAGCTAGAGGGCTGTTGCTTAGGGGGCAGCCTATATGAAATAAACCGATGGTGTAAGGAATCATCGGTTTATTTTATATAGATGAACCGGACAGAGCCTGAAAGACTGAAGGATTTGCAGTTTGTAGTTTCTGGAAGCGGGTGGACTAAGGATTCGAATAATGTAAGCTGTTTGTATAGTTATGATGGAAATCTGTTAGGGAAAGTGTATAAATATTCGGCATATGATAATGAGATCAATGGAGAGAGCCGTACGTGGGAAATCTTCAAAATTCTGGAAAGGAAATTACTTTGATTCAGATTCCG
>DKYC01000005.1:520-1423 GCA_002492295.1 Lachnospiraceae bacterium UBA7110 | reverse complement strand
TTCAGATTCCGGGATTGGGTGTTTTTCAAACGGAAATATGCAGAAATGTTTCGGAAAGTGAATTCAGTTTGAAATTAGCGAAAGTGTTTGATTCACAGTTTTTATTGATATCGGCATGGAGTCCTTCCATAAACAGAGGCTTTAAAAAGCAAACGGATGTTGGGACTTCAATTCGATTTCGAAAAAATAGTTGAAATAGTTTTCCGCTATGTTTATAATGATAGTTAAGCGATAGTTAAGCTGAAATCAACGATGAAAAAGGATAAAGGGATGGGTCTATGGAAGTGATTGAAATTTTTCAAAAGGTAATGCAATGCTTTGACGAAAAAGAGGATATAAAGGATGAGATGTTATTCCACATATTTGATATTTTGTCAGAACAGTTTGTGGAGAGCCGTGATGATTCAAAATGGGACTGCTATGGTCAGCTGTTAGACCAATTAAACAAAATATGGCAGTATAAGCAATTTGAGGAAATATCAGCTGAACATAGTTACTTATTTGGAGCAATTTGGGGAGGGTTAAGTATGCTTTCCTCCATAAAAAAGAAGAAAGTAAATTCACAAAAATGCCATACCTTAGCGGAAAAATATAAATCTAATTCTTCATATGTCTTTTTGCGTTCAATCCTTAATAAACCGGGCATTCAAAATAAGGAACTGTCGAATTTATGTGGGGTCACGGCAGCGCGCATTTCACAAATTGCAACGGATGCTTTGGAAGACGGTTTGATATCAGTCCAGGCTTTTGGCAAGGAAAAAAGCTATTATATGAGAACAATGGGGGAGAGTGTTTATAATATTATACAGAAAAATCGTGTGCCTGCGACAAATGCATTTAATTTTATAATGAATTGTGGGAAAGCGTAATCAATTCCGTTTTGGCTTTTATCTCAATATCAAT
>DKYC01000005.1:0-255 GCA_002492295.1 Lachnospiraceae bacterium UBA7110 | reverse complement strand
TTTGGCTTTTATCTCAATATCAATATCTGCACCGTCAAAAATTTCCTGCGATAAAGATATTGCATCGGGTTTCCTGAATATATCACTTATAATTCAGGTTTTGGCTTGTTCGCTCAAAATATTCATGGCTGCTTTGTGCCAAATACAACAATATTCTGATTAAAATATTTACCGTCCACTTCCTGGGTTCGTTTTGTATCATCTGACATCTTATCACCTCGCTTTCTAAACTCTGTGGTAAGAGATACGGTATAG
>DKYC01000059.1 GCA_002492295.1 Lachnospiraceae bacterium UBA7110 | reverse complement strand
TTCATGCTGGGCATTTGTATCAATATTAGCCTGTACAATCCGGGCAGCCATAATCGAAGCAACTGCAACCATTTCACGTTTTACTTCATCCGCCATCTTCTGCTTTTCAAGCTCCGCTTCCTTTTTGGCCCTGTCTACAATTCTTGCTGCTTCCGCTTTTGCATCCGCAACAATCTTTGCTTCATTTTCCATACCACGCTTACGCGCGTCGGCTAAGATTTCCTCCGCCTCTTTGCCTACCTGATTCAACTTCTCCTCATAGAGGGCGCGTGTCTTAGCTGCAGACTTCTGATCCTGTGCCGCCTGATCCAATTCGCCTTTAATCTTTTCCTGTCTGTCAGAAAGCATCTTCCTTACCGGATTAAATAAAAAATGTGATGCTACTAAAAACAGGACAAACATTGCGATAATCATAAGCACTGCGTCTGCAAGAAGCTGAAAATCCAAATCAAACAAACGGCTTAATCCCTCTGTTTGGGTAGCGAGTATCATACCTTTAGCCTCCTTTCTGATTTACTTCGTAAATCATAAATTGCACACAAAATCAAAGATTTTGGCGCTGAAATAATTTACACATTCTTTTTATAAACGCGCTATACAGCGCACTAAAGCGAAAAAATCCAAGATTTTTTCGGTTAACATCGTAAATGTTGTGAATTATGGTACTAAAGGTTTTACGAACAATAACAGCATCGCCACAAGCAAGCCGTAAAGACCCGTTGTCTCGGCAACGGCCTGTCCAAGCAACATCGTTGAAGTTACGTCTGACTTTGCACCCGGATTTCTACCAACGGCTGCTGCTGCATGTCCTGCCGCGATACCCTGTCCTACACCAGGTCCGATACCTGCGATAACCGCAAGACCTGCGCCGATTGCCGAACAACCTAATATAAAGTTTGAATTAAATTCCATAGTTCTTTTTCCTCCTAATTTAAAATGTTTAGCTTATACTATTTGCAGAGAACAGCTTGCTGTTCTCTTAAACGAAACTTAGTAATTCTTAGCTTGTGTCTTTTACAAGCTTAGAATTTCTTTTCGTTTTTACGAAGTTTTAGATTTTGTTCTGCTGCGTCTTTTGCAGCATTAGAAAATTTCTTCGTTTTATCCTTCAATTGCGTTGTTGATGTACGTCATTGTCAGCATTGCAAATACGTATGTCTGAATTGCTCCCGAGAACAAATCAAAATATACATGCAGTGCTGCCGGCCAGCCCGTGGCAATAAACCCAAGCAGACCATAAAGCAACGCCATCATTACTGTTCCTGACAGAACGTTTGCAAACAAACGAAGTGACAGGGAAATGGGAACCGCAATATCACCGATGATATTAATAGGCGCCCAAATCGGCCACGGATCACAAAGCCCCTTAATAACCCCTTTAACCTTCTGATATTTAAACTTGTTAAAGGTTATCAGTGTAAACGTTATGATACCAAGCGCAAACGTTACGCCATAGTCAGCCGTCGGCGGTCTTAATCCAAACAGACCTGAGATGTTGCTTAACAGGATAAAGATAAACAGCGTACCGATATAATTGGCAAATGGCGCCGCATTCTTTCCCATAACACCTTTAATCATGTTATCCAGCATCTCAACCACAAGCTCTACAACGTTTTGGAACGTTCCGGGAACCTCTGTTGCATGTTTAATTGCCCTGTTTGCGCACAGACAAAAGATAATGATAATCGCCATCACGATAAACAGGCATACATGCGTTGTTGTTATCCATAGCTTATGGCCAAACAGCTCATATTGAAACACACCGTGTATCATAAAATCAATGTCATCAGCGCCGGATAACAAAAGCCCTGCTCCCATACACTCACCTCCTCGTTTCATAAAAATTTATTTTCCTTATTCAGTTTTTCCATTTAGAAGCCCGTCAGAAACCTGCTCCTGTAAGCCGTTCCTGCCACGCATCCATTTCGAGAATACCGGCTGTGCATAAGCGGAAACCTTTAAACCCATAACACCCGCAAATGCCGCCAACGGATTTCCAATCCTAGTCACCATCAATATCCCAAATACAATCACTACCGCAAGGTATCGGATCATATTCTGTCTAGTTGCTGCCGCCTGCGCCCCCTTTACATCCCTTTCCACTGTCATATTCAAAGAAACTGCCATATGGAAAGCCATAAATATTGCAGTACCGACTCCAATCCAAAGTCCGATACTGAAGTCTGCCCTATCGCTTACAAGAAAAAAGCCTGCCGCCTGACAAAGCACCCCAAACAAAACTATTCCGAGCAGCAATCCCGGCAATGCACTATTTATTTCCTTTAGTTTGCGAATGCCTGTCTTCATCCGAACCGTCTCCCTCGTAAATTTTCTTTGCCAGTATAAAGATATTCCGGAATCCTGCAAGCGCCCCGACAAAGAACAATAAAACAAACCAATACACGGTGCCGAATTTCCGATCCAGAAACAGCCCCGCGAATGAGCATAAAAAGATTGGAACAAGCATATTGATACCAAATTGGGTAATTACAGCCAGCGATTGGTATACTGACCTTTTATACTTTTTATTTTTTCCCATTTGTGTGCCTCCGTATGCCCATTATGCAGATAAAATATCCAACCTTTAAAATACCTTTAATAATTATACAAAAAATTGCCAGAAATGTCCAGTAAATGTCAGTTATTTTGTACTATTTATGGTATTTCGCACATTATGTTAATTAATTAACACATGGAAATCTATTGAATACCACCCTCAAAAAAGGTAAAATGAAAAAAAGGGGGATTTTTATGGAAACTTTAAAAATATACCGAAAACGCATTATTCCCAATGAATGTATCCTGCTGAAGGACGATGTGATTTTGGAAGCAAATGATGAAACCATTGTTACAAAGTGGAAAACCTTAAAACCCCGGCGCGATTTTCACCACGGATATTCCTGCTACTTTTTAAAATCAGGATATAAGGTGAGCAAATTTTACCGTGAAGACAACTCTCTTCTGTACTGGTACTGTGATATTGTGGACTATTCCTATAACAAAGAAGAACATTCGCTGATTGCCACGGATTTACTGGCGGATGTTGTCATTTATCCCGACGGGTATGTCAAAGTACTTGATATCGACGAGCTTTCCGTTGCACTCAAAAAAGAGCTGTGCGACCTGGAAACTGTCATACAGGCGTTATCCAGACTCGGCAGTCTCTTAGATTTGATTTACGAAGATAAGTTTGACACGCTTTCCTCCTATGTCGATAAATGGGCAGATGCCGACTAATTACTCCATCGGATTTACATGCACCATAATGTGCTTTACTTTGGTAAAGTTCTTCTCAATTGACTCATGAACCTTTTCCGCTATGCTGTGCGCTTCTTTCAATGTTTCATTTGCATCAGCGCTTATTTCAATGTCCACATAGATTTTATTTCCGAATACCCTCGTACGCAGCAAGTCAATCCCCAGCACACCTTCCTGCGAGAGTGCACATTTTTTAAGTGCGTTTTCCGTCTCCTCGTCGCACGCCTTGTCAACCATTTTATCCACGGCATCTTTAAAAATATCGTATGCTGCCTTTTCTATGAAAAAACATATCACAAGACTAGCCGCCGTATCCAAAACCGGAAATCCCAGCATAGCGCCGCCAATACCAATTAGCGCGCCTACGGAAGAAAGCGCGTCGGAACGATGGTGCCATGCATCCGCCATCAGTGCGCTTGAATCAATCCGTTTCGCATTAATCCACGTATACCAATACATGCCCTCTTTCATTACAATCGAAATAATAGCTGCCACAAGTGCCAGCATTCCCGGAACAGCAAGCTCCTGCAAATTTCCTGATACAATTTTTGTCACCGCCGTATATCCGATACCAAGCCCTGTCACTGCAAGAATGGTCGAAAGCACTATTGCCGCCACGCATTCCAAACGTTCATGTCCATAAGGGTGATCCTTATCCGATGCCTTACTCGAAATCCTGATTCCGATAATGACCACAATGGTACTAAATACATCTGACGCAGAATGAACCGCATCACTCACCATCGCCGCTGAATTTGCAAGAATTCCAGCAAGCAGCTTAAATAATGACAATACCACATTCACAACAATGCTCACAAACGATACCCGCATCGCTGTCTTTTCAAAATCTGTTTTTTCCATAAAATTCCTCATTCCAAAATAATCTTTCAAAATATATTCACCATATTAATTATCAGATTACTATAACTATATGGCAATTTCAAGGAAAGTGTAGACTATTTTTCGTTCGCTGCAACTACAATGTTACCGTTCGTTTATCAAATCAATCCATAATTCCTTAAAAGATACAGCCAAAGTGTGATGAAAACAGAGCTAAAAAAAGTCGTAGACACTACACAGCTTGATGAAAGCACACCCTCATGCCCCATATTCCTTGACATAATATAACAGCTCACCGTCGTCGGCGCACCAAGCATAATCAAAATCGCAACCATCTTCTCATTCCGAAATCCCATTGCTGCCGCAAGTGGAAGAAAAATTGCCGGCATAATAAAAAGCTTAATCAATGTGCTCGCAATCGTAGGCTTTATCCTGGCAAGCGCTTTTTTACCCTCGAATCCCGCACCTAAACCGATAAGCGCAAGCGGTGTGGCAAGGACGGAAAAATTATGTAATGTTTTACTGATAATGAACGGCATTTCAATTCGCGCCACAGATATCAGCATCCCAATTAAAATTCCCCATATAATCGGATTTGTCGCAATTCCCTTCAACGACTTTTTCAGGCTGCCCTTGTCGAATCCTCCGCTTTCTGGAGAAGTAATGCTCAAAATCACTACCGCCGCCACATTGTAAAGCGGAACCGTTGCCAAAATCATCAGCGGAGCAATAGCGCTTGTCCCATAAATATTCTGCATAAAGGCAACCCCAAGCACTGCCGCGCTCCCGCGGTAAGACGCCTGTATAAATTCACCTTTTACCTGCCGGTCTTTTACCAAAAAGATGCTGACAAAGCTAATCACAAAAATGCATCCCAGTGTCACAAAAAAGCAAAACAGCACAAACTTAGAGTCCCATACCGCATAAAAATCCGCCTCTGCAATATCCACCACAAGCAAAACAGGAAGCGTCACCTTATAATTAAACGAATTTAATGTTTTCACAAATCCATTATCCACCATATGGATACGTCTTAACACATAGCCTGCTATCATTACCAAAAATATGGGAATCGTGGCATTTAAACTAAAAATTAAATTTTCCATATTTTGTTCCCGTTACCTTAATCCATAACTGTCATTACACTATTATTATACAATTTAAAATCTGACTGTAATTAATAAGCAACCCGAAAACAAATATTTTCGGGTTGCTTAAAGAGGCGACTAACGGATTTGAACCGA
>DKYC01000167.1 GCA_002492295.1 Lachnospiraceae bacterium UBA7110 | reverse complement strand
TTTTACTGCGCTGTATTGTGAGGCATATATTTTTATCAGGCACTTTCATTTGATAAAAAAACAGGAAAACACTTGGTTCCAGCAATTCTATCATGAAACAGCCGGCATAGTGCTGACGATTACCGGTGTAGGCGAAATTGCTGCAGCGGCAGCGGTTAGCAGTGTGTGCTCATTATACAGACCGACGCATAATGATTTTCTTCTTAATATCGGGATTTGTGCGCATACTGCAAAAGGCACTGGAATTTTCCTTTGCAATAAAATCGTGGAAAAAGCGACCGGAAGAACCTTTTATCCAGACATGCTGTTCCGCCATCATTTTACAGAAGAAACTATTGTAACGGGAATGCAACCATATTATTCTGACGGTACCCGAAACGGAACGAACCACTCTGCTGGCGCACTTTATGATATGGAAGCTGCGGCAGTCTATCAGACCGGAAGCCATTTTTTTAGTCCTCATCAGATGCTGTTTCTAAAAATTGTGTCCGATAGCGGAAAAACGAAAGACGTTTCCAAGGAACAGACAGTGATTTTAATGGAGCAATACAAAAACGTTATTTTCGATTTTATCGGTCATCTTTCTTCCATAGCACAGACAATCGGGTGTCATGAAAGCCCGTTCAGTCAGGAAGACGAAATGCTCATTGAAAC
This sequence comes from Lachnospiraceae bacterium UBA7110, assembly GCA_002492295.1. Taxonomy (GTDB): domain Bacteria; phylum Bacillota; class Clostridia; order Lachnospirales; family Lachnospiraceae; genus COE1. Next base: position 16,169 of record DKYC01000167.1, on the reverse strand, counting down.
ATTCTGCAAAGACTTGCATTGCTCTAAAACGATGAAAAATTTCATGATACAATATATCCACTATTTGGCACTGGAAGGAATTGATTATTCCTGTATGATACGGGAGCTGTATGAAAAAAAGTTGCTTCCCTGCAAGGATAAGCGAGAAGGAAAACAATATTTTGAAAGATTTAAAGAAAGATTATTTTAATCCGTTTTTTTCGCATATTTATGTTGAGAAAACAATCAGAAATCATATTCGTACCAAAAAAATCATATCAAAATTTCCATCCGCGGAGATTATTGAAATTGATCATTACAAGGATGTATTTTGCCGCAGAAAACAAAGCGTCCACCTTCAACACTGTGCACAAAAGCTCATTCTCGCCCAAAAACAGGGAACACTGCTTTATGAGGGGGCACCTGTTTGTCAGAATTTTGGTAACCAATTTTTTTATTATGTTTCCTGTGCAATGAACTGTATCTTTGACTGTGCATACTGTTATTTAAAAGGAATGTATCCATCTGCCAACATTGTGGTATTTGTCAATTTAGAGGATATTTTTGCACAGGTGGAGCAGGTATTGGAAAATCATCCGCTATACCTGTGCGTTTCTTATGACACGGATTTACTTGCAATGGAGCAAATTATCGGTTATGCAGGCGAATGGTGTGACTTTGCGTCCAAGCATGAAAATTTAAAAATTGAAATACGGACAAAATGTGCAAACAAATCATTTGTTCGCAGCATTCTTCCACTTCCTACCATAATTTATGCGTTCACATTATCGCCACAGGCAGTGATAGATGCTTTTGAACACCATACGCCTTCTTTACAGGAACGACTTTCCTGCGCGGAAGAACTGATAAAGGCAGGCTGTCCCATCCGGCTTTGCTTTGATCCGATGATTTACGTGCCCAACTGGGAACAGCATTATGAAGCAATGCTGAATTTGATTTTTTCTGTTATTCCTGTCGAAAAAATCATGGATGTAAGTGTCGGAACATTCCGAATTTCACAGGATTATCTTAAAAATATGAGAAAACAAGATTCAAAATCGGCAGTTATCTGGTTTCCATTCCAAAACGAGGGCGGCTACTGCCATTATCCGGATACACTGATGAAACAGATGGAGTGCTTTCTGACAGATCGGTTAGCAAAAAAAATATCCAAGGAGAAGATTTTTCGATGGAACACTTAAAAAAAGAATCGGCAATTATAACTGGAGCATCCTCCGGCATAGGACTTGCTATCAGCAAAAAACTGAGTACGCTCGGATATGAAGTGTTCGGTTTTGGCAGGAATTTTGGAAAAACAGAATGGAAGGCAGAAGAATACATTCATCCGATTACCTGCGATATACTGGATACGGATAAATTATGTACCTGTGTCAAACAGATTATGACACAGCACCAAATCCGGATACTGGTAAATAATGCAGGTGTCGGATACTATGGACTGCATGAAGAATTAAATCCAAATAAAATCAAGAAAATGGTACGGACGAATTTAGAGGTGCCAATGATTTTGACACAGCAGCTTTTGCGACACCTAAAGGAAAACGCAGGCTATATAATTAACGTTTCCTCAGTGACAGCAGGTCAATCCAATCCACATGGCTGTGTTTATGGTGCCACAAAAACAGGACTTGCCAATTTTTCGCACAGCCTGTTTGACGAGTCGCGAAAATACGGTATTAAAGTTGTGACGATTTTTCCGGATATGACGCAGACAAACCTTTACCGCAATGCAGATTTTAAAGAAGGAGACGAACTGGAATCCTATCTTCTGCCTGAGGATGTCGCCCAGGCGGTAGAATGGATTTTGGTTCAGCGGGAAGGTGTTATTATTACTGATATTGCATTAAAACCACAGATTCACAGAATAAAAAGAAAAAGGACTGATTAAAATAAATGCTTCTTGGGAGTATTTCAAGTTTTGCATAAACTTAAAATCCAATATAAATATTTGAATTGTTACTTAAGGGGCGTCTGCCGGTTTTTCCAGTTCTTTTCTGTATTTTCTTTCTCTAGCTTCGCCTGTTTCATTGCTTTGACCAGTGTATCCTGCGTTAGAAAGACATATTTTTAAATAGCGTTTTATGATAAGTAACATTTACAAAGGGTATTGGTATTTATATGCGAAAGGTTGCGCCACTTGTTGACCTGATTGAAATGACTGTCAGAGGGTATGAACTTTTCCTAAGAAAGGCGGATACGGAAATGATACAGGTAGAATAAATTTTTCAATCTATTAGTTGTAACTAACAAAAATAAATCATTACAATTCTAAAATAACAGTAAATTCATGGAAAGGATAGGATTCACAAGTTCATCGGAAACTGCCCGGACGTAACGGTAGAAAAAAGGAAGGGAAGTGGAAGGAAAACAAAGCTGTCATCATCATGAATTTACTGGGTATTTATTCGTTGACATCCTGCACACTGGAGGATGTCATTGCAAAAAATAATCTTATCAGTGAGCGTCCGGATGTCATCTTAAACATTGTGGACGGTACCAATATCGAACGCAATCTGTATTTATTAACACAGCTTATGGAACTTGGCATTCTTATTGTAATGAGAAATCAATATGTCCGATATTCTTGAAAAAGCAGTGACAAACTGTATCTTGACAAACTGTCCAAAGTACTGGGCTGTCCGGTGGCTGCGTTTTCTGTATTAAAAGGCAACAGTGTTTCCAATGCGGCAGAACTTGCGGTTGCCACAGCCAAGAAAAATCGGCACATTCCGCTTCATTCATTTGATGAACGGACAGGATGTGCTATTAAATCATCAGCAGCAAAGCTTGAGGAGAGAATCCGAATAGACAGAAACGATTCGTTGCAACCAAGTTACTTGAGTACGATGATAAAATTGCGCTGCTAATTATAATGTACCTGATGTATCGGCGAAAATCATGGAATCGGAAGAGACTTTTGATGACAACGTGCAAAGTATTATCACCAATGAGCGGTATATTTTTATTTCTTCTATATAAATACATGTATAAACAAAAAAAGAAAATGAACGACATCCCCGGATAAGATTGATAAAATTGTGACAAATCGGATTGTATCATTGCTAATTTTACAGCAATAATGATTTTGGTATAGTTTATTTCCGTATCGACAGTCGGTACATGGATAATGGACTGGATAAAAGACGGTTTATTCGGAGACGGATGCATTTGAGGGGGCATGCGGCTACATGGCGCGTATTATTTTTATTATGAATTGGATTTTTGCAAGTTCGGACTTTCGGGAAAATCCTTTATTCCTATGTTGATTGGCTTTGGATGTGGCGTTTTCAGGATTATGGCATCATGAACCATTAAGAATGACAAGGACTGAAAAATAACTATTATGATGACGACATTTATTCCCTGCGGCGCTAAACTGCCAATTATCGCATTAATTGCTACCGCATTGTTCGGCAATGCGTGGTGGGTTGCACCAAGTGCTTATTTTATCGGAATCGCAGCGATTGTTTGTTCCGGGATTTTTTTAGAATACATGGCTGTTTACGGTAAATCCCGCACCTTTTGTCATGGAACTGCCAGCCTATCATATGCCTACCGTCAGCAATGTTCTTCGGAGCATGTGGAAGCATGGTCAGTCCTTTAACCGCAAAACTGGCACAATTATTTTTCTTTCGTCCATTTTGATATGGGCAGGATTATGCTTTGACGTAGTAGAAGGTTCTTTTGGATTTAACCAAGATATGGAGTTTGAATCAAGTGTCCTTGGAATGCTTGGGAAAATGGTCAGCTTTCTTTTCACACCGCTTGCATTTTACAGTATCAAGACAAGGATTGCGACAATTATGGGACTTGTCACAAAGAAAGAGGTTGTCGGCGTATTCGGCGTACTTGACTTTGAGAAAATGTCGCAGATTTCCGCGTATTCGTTCCTCATCTTTAACCTGTTATGTGCCCCTTGTTTTGCGGCAATGGGAACAATTAAACGTGAAATGAATAACATAAAATGGTTTTGGCTGGCAATTGCATACCAGTGCAAATTGGTGTGTATTGTATCACTTTGCATTTATCAGATTGGCATATGGGTTTCGGGGGGGGCGTGTTCGGTTTGGAAAATATTGTTGCGTTTCTTCTGATTATCGGATTTGTTTTCCTGCTTGTAAAACCTTATAAAGAAAGCAATATGCTTGATATTCATATCTAAACGAAAGCATTGGCAAAGTAACGAAATCTTAACGTAACTGATTAGGATTTATTGTAAAAAACAAATAATTCCTTTATAATTATATTTGACCACGATAATAAATTTATGATTATCAGAAAGGACAATCATTATGGGTACATTCATTACAGGTGGCATACTAGTTGTTCTTGTAGCGTTGATTATCCGCAGTATGGTACGGACAAAAAAAGCCGGAAAATTCCTACAGTGCGGATGTGATTGTAAAAACTGCGGCAGACATTGTAGTTGACAGTATTTTTCATTAAAATTGATGCTATAAAGACATATAAGTCATAAAAGTTAATATTTTGCGATAAAATCAGATTTTATGGAAATAAGATGCTATAGTAATTAATTCATTCATTAATGCGTAGAAGAGGTGCAGTTATGTTGCAGCAGACAAAAAAATTTCTTTCGAAGTTTATTGGAAATAAAGATTTTTATAAAATGGTTCTATTAATTGCCGTACCGATTATGATTCAAAACGGCATTACGAATTTTGTGAGTCTTTTGGATAATATCATGATTGGGCAGACCGGTACGGAGCAGATGTCGGGAGTTGCCATTGTGAACCAGCTTATTTTTGTATACAATCTTTGCCTCTTTGGCGGCGTATCAGGAGCAGGTATTTTCACGGCACAGTTTTACGGACAGGGGAATAAAGAAGGCGTACGCCAAACCATGCGGTTTAAGATATGGATGGTAGCAATAATTACTCTTTTTACATGTACCTTTCTTTTAGTTTTAGGGAAGCCGTTAATCAGTGCATATCTAAAGGGCGAAGGCTCGGCAGAAAGCATTCAGGATACGCTGTCTTATGGAATACAGTATTTAAAAATCATTTTAATCGGACTCCCGGCTTTTGCTATGGTACAGGTATATTCCAGTACTTTAAGGGAATGCGGTCAGACACTTCTTCCGATGAAGTCGGGCATCGTCGCGGTATTCGTAAACCTGACCTTCAATTATCTTTTGATTTACGGGAAATTCGGTTTTCCGGCACTAGGCGTGGAAGGTGCCGCAATTGCCACCGTCCTGTCAAGATATGTGGAAATGCTGATTATTGTCGTTCAGGTGCACAGAAAAAAACAAGAATATTCTTATATAGAAGGAATCTACAAAACACTGCGCGTCCCGCGTGAACTGATAAAGAAAATCTTGCTTAAGGGTAGCCCTCTTTTATTCAATGAAACACTTTGGGCAGCGGGCATGGCAATGTTGACACAGTGTTATTCCATAAGAGGGTACAATGTAGTTGCCGGACTGAACGTATCCAATACAATTAATAATGTATTCAACATTGTATTTATCGCACTCGGTGATTCGGTTGCAATAATTGTAGGACAGCTTTTGGGCGCGGGAAAAATGAAGGAAGCGCGGGATACCGATAATAAAATGATTGCTTTTTCAGTATTCTGTTGTACACTGGTTGCTGCAATCATGTTATTCATGGCACCCATATTTCCCAGCCTATATAAAATTGACGCGGAGGCAAAGCTGCTTGGAAAATATTTTATTATGGCAACCGCCTTGTTTATGCCACAGAATGCGTTTTTGCACGCAACCTATTTTACATTGCGCTCCGGCGGAAAGACGATTATCACCTTTTTATTCGACAGTGTTTTTATTTGGTGCGTAAGTGTGTCCATCGCTTTTTTGCTCAGCCGTTTCACAATAGTCCCTGTTATCGGCGTATATGTACTGGTACAGCTTGCCGATTTCATCAAATGTGTAATTGGATTTATTTTGGTGAAAAAAGGTGTTTGGCTGCAAAATATTGTTGCATAATCCTGTACATAGCCCATAAAATAAGAAATGAAAAAATGACGGTTATGGCAGAAATGGTCTTTTCAAAACTAATTTTATGAAATTTATACAGAATTTGCCGTTTAAATCGATTTATATTCCTGTAAAAAGCGATTTATGATATGACATGTAAAACGTATGCAAACTTAGTTTATATAAGATATAATAAAATCACGGTTGCATAAACTTGTTTAACATAAGGATGACTGATTTAGTCAATTACAATGTGGCATAGTAGAAAGATGTAGTACCCCTTAACTATTCGCGAAAGCCCTGTTTAACGAACATATGTTTTGAAAATACTTTAATTTCTATTTTTATGTGTATTTTATGTGGCAAATTCGATGGACATATAACACCTGTTATGAAAAAATATTTTATATTTCAAACTCTGCACGGCAGATGCCTGATACCCATTCATATATCCGAAAACAGACTGCCTGCAAAAATAAACCAAACAAAACTGGAGGACTTATAATGAAAATTCTTGTCATTGGCGGAAGTTACTTTTTAGGACGCGTATTCTTAATTCAGGCAGCAAAACTGCATGATATCACGGTTATCAACCGTGGTACGTATTCTGTGAAGGAACTTGGCGTAACCCAAATAAAGGGCGACCGGAAAAATACCTCCCTTTGGCAGCAAATCACAGATAACTATGATGTCATTATTGACTTTTGTGCTTACGAACAGTACGACATTTCCACGGTACTGAAAAACTTAAGAGGAACGGCAAAACAGTATATCCATATCAGTACAATCGATGTTTACCAGCATGGTACAGCACAAAAACTGGATGAGCAGGCACCGCTTGTTACTCGTTTCGTATCTGGCAATGCAGGGGATTATATTCACGGAAAAGTTCTGTTAGAACAGGAACTGCGCGATGAATGTGTCCAAAAAGGAATGGAATACACGATTCTCCGTCCTTCCATTATATATGGACCTTTTAACTATGCTCCAAGGGAATCCGCCTATATCCAACTCACCGTACAAAATCACCTTTTGCCACATATCACTGACGCACATGGTAAGTTCCAATTTGTATATGTAAGGGATGTTGCGGATGCCATTATTAGCTGTTTATTAAACAAAACCGCTTACAAAACCGCTTATAATCTCTGCAATGACACCGTTTTTGACTATAACAGCTTTTATGAAGAGTTGAAAAAAGTAACGGATATCCCCGTTGAAGAATGGAAAATGACCGTATCTGATGCACTTGCGCAGAACATCCCTCTACCATTTCCGATTACGGCAGACGAAACACAGTTATGTTCAAACGAAAAAAGCCAAACCGAACTAAATCTGCGATACACGCCATTTTCTGAAGGAATACTAAAGACATACCGCGCATTTAAAAATGTCTATACTATTTGAAATGGAAAAATATTTATGTATTCATCCTGATATTCTTTGTAAAACCGCATGTTTTAGTGTATATTGTAAATTGTCCGATTATTTTTTATGAAGAGGAGCTATCCAATGCTGAGAGACTGTGATTTAAATGAAATTTCTGACGGCAGACGCTATCTGCTAAGTGATATGGTCAAGGCTGACTGCCATGACTGCAAGGGATGTAGCGCATGCTGCCATGATATGGGCACTTCCATTGTGCTGGATCCGCTTGATTTTTACCGAATTTCCAGTTATTTAAAATATTCCTTTGAGGCAATGCTTAACAATCAGATAGAACTGAATATTGTCGATGGATTAATCCTCCCCAACCTCAAAATGGCAGAAACGCATGACAAACCATGCGTCTTCTTAAACGAAAGCCACCGCTGCGCTATCCATCCATACAGACCAGGAATCTGCCGCATTTTCCCGCTTGGCAGGCTATATGAAAACAATAGCTTTTCTTATATATTGCAAACGAAGGAATGCCTCAATGATCAAAAATCAAAAATTAAAGTCAGTAAATGGATTGACACCCCAAATGTAAAACAAAACCAGCATTTTATAACAGACTGGCACTATTTTTTAAAGGAACTTCATGAACGCCTGCTTGCACAGGGTGACGAAGCCATGATAAAAAAGGTAACGATGCAGCTTTTGCACTTTTTCTATATTGAACCCTACCAACCAGAGGAAGACTTTTATACACAATTTTACACACGATTTGCAAATTTTAAAAGCTTATTTTTGTAATACATTGTATCATTTATTTTATAATATAATACATATTATTTTGTAACTTTTTTAACTGACATTTCCGGAAAGGAGTGTTTTATCTCAATGAGTAGAAAAATTGCCTTTTTTGATATAGACGGTACATTAACCTCAGAGATTGACGGATCAGTCCCGCCCTCAACGAAAAGCGCTATCAGAAAAGCCCGCGACAATGGACATATCATGTTTATCAATACCGGAAGATGCATGCAGAATGTAGAAAAACGGTTTTTAGAAATTGGATTTGACGGAGTGGTTAGCGGATGCGGCACAAACATATACTGTGTAGAAAACGAAATCTATCAGGAGCTTTTCCACGTCTCCCAAACGCATGCCGTTACATCCGAAATTTTGGCACATTCGCGCAATTTCGCACTTGACCTCTTATTTGAAAGCAAATATTTTGTCTGTTTTGATACCAAGACACCATTACTGACCGAAGGCGGAATTCAACTGTATAACACATTTTTAAGCAAACAGTATGATATGTCACAGAATCCGGAAGACGACAACTTCACCTGTGACAAATTTGTCGTATGGTTCACAAACATGGAAGATATACCTGCATTCCGTCAGGTGAGCGACAAATACTTTAACTGTATCGACAGAGGCGGCAACTTCCGTGAATTTGTACCCAAATTCTATTCCAAAGCCACTGGAATCCGGTATGTGCTCGACCACTATCACATTGCACACGAAAATTCCTACTCCTTTGGCGACAGCAATAACGACCTTCCCATGCTAAATTATACCCAATACAGTATCGCTATGGGAAACTCCATTCCCAAATCCCTCTTCAGCCAGGTAAGCTACGTAAGCGCAAAATCAAGTGAAAACGGCATCTGGCAGGCATTGGAATATTATGGTTTTATTTGATACGTTCCAGGTATTCCTTTATCTCCTTATTAATCTGTACAATCTCTTCCCGAAGTCCCTGTGCAGATAGCCGTTTTGCACCGGCGCCCCAAACAATCATCTGCTCTAATCTGTCCGAGGTAGCTACAGTCACCCGATATTTCCTGCCCGCATCATGCGCAAACTTTTCAATATACTGATCCGCCGTTTCCGCTTCTTTTGTATAAACCACATGAATATTGTGGTAATCAAATGCCGTTCCCTGCCCCCCATGCACCTTATAGGCATCAAACACCAAAATCAGCTCGACATTCTTATATCCCTGATAATTACACAAAATGTCCATAAGCTTATCCCTCGCGCTGTCAATATTGATTTCGGAAAGACTACGCAGCTCCTCCCATGCAAAAATAATATTATATCCATCAACAAGCAAGTATTCCTGTTCCCCCTTATACGAACCGGCAGGTTCCATTCCCTTATAATGTCCGTCCACCGGCGCGGCAATTCTCTTCCCCCAGTGGTTGCGTTTCTTCTTTGCACTGCCAAACGTCTGCTCAAAAATTGCGTCAATCTCTTCCTGTGCAATCACTAAATCCCCGAACGCCGACGAATTACCTTTTCTTATTTGACTGTTTGGGTCAATATTCGGTTCTTTCTTTGCTCTTTCATTGTCAACATGGGCATAATCTAATACCTGATTCCAGTACACATAATATCCCGCACCATGCGCGCAAAAAATTGACCCAGTTGGATTATCCGAATCATTTTCCGAATCGTAACCTATTGTCCGTATGATTTCCTCTTCATTATGGCACAAATCATATCCACACATACTACAGGAAAGCAGCCCCAAACCTTTACTATAAGAAACCACTTCAAGCTGATAATCCTGCAGGAGTGCCACAGGAGCACGTCCCGTTATCACTCCCCTCCCCTGCTCCATTACGGGACCTTCAAAGCTTCCGTTCCTTTTCTGAATATCCGATATCGCACGGCCGACACATTCCAAGGGTACCTCCAACCGAAACGCATAAAAGGGCTCCAGCAAAACACTCTGCGCCGATTTCAACCCCTGCCGTACCGCCCTGTAAGTTGCCTGACGAAAGTCGCCGCCCTCTGTATGCTTTTGGTGCGCCCGTCCTGCAATCAACGTAATCCGCATATCCGTTATCTCACTCCCCGTAAGTACGCCGACATGTTTTTTTTCCTCCAAATGCGTCAGTATCAGCCGCTGCCAGTTCTTGTCCAGTACCGCCTCACTGCAGTCTGCCGCAAATTCAAGTCCACTCCCCCGCTCAAGCGGCTCAAGCAACAAATGCACCTCCGCATAATGCTTCAGCGGCTCAAAGTGTCCAATCCCGACTATCGGTGCCGCAATCGTTTCCTTATATACAATATTCCCCATTCCAAAAGTAACCGAAATCCCAAATCGCTCATAAATGATATGTTTTAATACTTCGAGCTGCACTGCCCCCATTACCTTCACTTGAATCTGCCCCAGTTTCTCATTCCAAACCACATCCAGCTCAGGATATTCTTCACAGAGACTGCTCATTTTCAGATAAAAATCATGGATATTGCAGTCCTGTGGCACCTCAATTACATAATTTAAAACCGGCTCCAACAGCGGAATCTGATTTCCTGCCAAAGCGCCAAGCCCTTCCCCTGAAAATGTATTCGAAAGCCCTGTCACCGCACAGACTGTTCCAGCCATAGCCTCACTGACCGTCACATACTGGTTTCCCGCATAAATCCTGATTTGGTCGGCTTTCTCCTGCACTCCCAAAAAATCCTTTGTCCTTAGTATGCCGCCTGTTATTTTCAGATATGTAAGACGATTATTCTGCTCATCCCTTGCAATCTTAAAAACCCTCGCCGAAAATACATCCGGATAATCTTTTGGCTCCATATAGTCATCCATTCCATCCAAAAATTCCCGAATGCCCTCTTGTTTTAATGCAGAACCAAAAAAACAAGGAAAGACCTGTCTGTTTTCTACCATTTTAATAATTTGGGCATCTGGTATTCTGCCACATTCCAAAAAACCCTCCAACGCCTCCTCCGAACACACAGCAAGGCTTTCCAAAAATCCTGTCTGCTCCCTCTTCCGCACGGAAAAATCCACGCAGCAGGTATCCAGTTTTTTTTGCAGTTCCCCTAAAATCCGTACCTTATCAACATCATTTCTGTCCATTTTATTGATAAATAAAAATGTTGGTATTTGGTATCTTTTTAAAAGCTGCCAAAGCGTCAACGTATGCCCCTGAACGCCATCCGCTGCACTGATGACAAGAACAGCATAATCAAGTACCTGCAGTGTACGCTCCATTTCCGCAGAAAAATCCACATGCCCCGGCGTATCCAAAAGACATATTTCCTTGTCACACAGACAAAATTGTGCCTGTTTTGAAAAAATCGTGATTCCCCTTGCACGCTCCAGTGCATTATAATCAAAAAAAGCATCCTTATGATCCACACGTCCAAATTTACGTATACTTCCGCTTAAATAAAGCATGCTTTCCGCCAACGTTGTTTTTCCCGAATCAACATGCGCCAAAATGCCTAATACAATTTTATTTGTTTTCATGTTCAGCCTCCACGCCGTGACTGTTCCTAGGAAACTCCAAAATAGTTGCGCCTTATATTTCTACAATCTTATTATAAGCATTACCGTTTCCTTTTATTGACCATACTGGTATATTCATAAAATCTGACTTCTTGGTTGACCAGCATGGACATATTATGTTTACAGTTTGTTTTAAACTATAATTGACTATTTCAGTCACTTAATTTTATATTTCTGCATCTATCCATACAGGCGAACATTTCCTGTATTCTTGGCATGGCAAGATCACAGGGTACTGTTTTTCCACATATAGAAGTAAACCCTTTTTCATCCAAAACAGTTTTTGCCTTCTCCACTGCCGTCTGTAACGTAGTTTTTCCATTTAATACATTTTCATGCAGATACTTACAAATATATCCGAGCATACGTAACTGTTCCATATCAACAAGCTGCTCCACTGCCCGCATATCGATTGTATTTTTATTGATACTGACAGATTCGGATCCGTTTACCCTGATTTTTGTCCTGTCATCAAAAAAACTCCTGTTTGGCAACATACAACGGCGAAAATCCGGCATTTTGATATTGACCAAACAAGTTTCTTTTTCATCCGTTCCTTCATATGCCTTTGCCTGTTCCTTTGCCGCATCCGTTATATCAAATGCCTGGTATTCATCCATTTGGATAATCGTATCCGCTTTCTTAAAATAAGCACCAGAACTGCCCACAACCAATATCGTTGAAATTCCAAACTCATGATATAATTCTCTAATTCGGTCAATATATGGTGTAATCGGTTCCCTGTCCTTTGTCACCACAAGCTGCATCAATTCATCCCGGATCATAAAATTTGTTGCACTCGTATCCTCGTCAATTAAAAGAACATTACTTCCCGCTTCCACAGCCTCCACCACGTTTGCCGCCTGAGACGTGCTTCCACTAGCATCTTCTGTATAAAAGCATTCCGTATTGACCTTATTGGGGAGATTTCTGATAAACATGGAAATATCGGTTCCTGTAATACATCTTCCGTCTTCCGCACGCAGTTTTACGGCAGTAGCATCCGTCAGGACATATTCTCTCCCATCATCTGCAACATGGTTGTAAACCCCCCGCTCCAACGCCTCAAGAAGGGTTGATTTTCCATGATAACCGCCGCCGACAATCAGCGTAATACCCTTTTTAATCCCCATTCCGGTCAACTTCTCCCCGCTTGGCAACTCAAACGTAATTTTCATAGAATCTGGCGAACAGAATGGTACCGCATTTTTCATCGGCTTTTGGGAGACGCCCGACTCTCTTGGAAGAATTGCACCATCCGCAACAAATGCTGCCAAATCCCTTTTTTTCATTTCCATTCTTATGTATTCTTGATTTTCCGCCAGTTCCGCCGCTTTTTGGACATCCTTCCGATTCATGTTTCTGAATACCAGTTCATTTTTTACCGCATCCGGCAGCAGAGAAAACAGGATTTTAACCAGCTCTCCCGCATTGATGGTTCTTCCATTTGCCGGAAAGCCGATTTCCATGCGGATAATAACACTTCCGTCCTTTTCATTAATTTCACAGCCACTGCGCTCAATCACCTCCTGCCCGCAACGACTTACGCTCATCAAACCGCTTTTGCCCGAACCGTGCGCTGTAAATGACAGCTTTGAAACATACTTCCCGAACTGCCGTAGTAGATAATCCTGCACCGCGATTCTTTTATGCTTTTTGTCATACAGCATTTTGGGAAGTCCGGCATCCTTTCCTGCCACAATCAGTCTGATTTTTGACGGTGACGCAAACGGATCGCCCTGCACGTGTTCAATATCAAGAATATATCCATTAAATTGGTATATTCCCTTTGTGTCCTTATACGCCGGATACCCCTTATGATCAATTCTTTGCAATAATGCTCTTAATTCATCACTTGTTTTCATAATATCTGAATCTCCTCCTGTCTATCCCTGTAATTTTTATTTTTTATGCGATTTTGCTTGACCTATCCACAGGTTTTCCACATAATTATTATAAACTATTTTCCATGGGATTAACAGACATAATTTCACGGGATACTATTTTAAATAGATTAAGTAACTTGTAGAAATGGAAAATAGTGTGAAAGAAAGCAAATGAAAACCATAAATGGTCGTACTGAATAAGCTGTCTAAGACAGGTAGTTTTTTGAAGTATCACAGAGTGGGAAAATTAGATTAAGAATCTAATGGTTAATCAGGAGAAAGTAACCCCTCTTGTTGTAATAGTTTCTTAGTCCCACTGTTCACCAGTAAACAGTGTTTGGAAAATAGCAGTAAGGAGATTTGCCCGATTTTACGGCTGTATGCGCACATTGTACCAATGCAGGTTTGAAATAAAATCCGGCACGCATAATTCGAACAGACTTCCTTTTACCAGCAGATTTACTGCTCCCTTGTGTTAAACCAGCCCAGCAGCATAAACGTTTGGAACTTGAGACCTGAGATATATCAGTACCTTTTTCAGAGATAATAATGATTGCATTATCACGTTTGACACCCGGAATGGTACTGAGAAACCGGACAGCACTTTCAAAATAGTGATTAAAGAAATCATATTTTTACCAGCATTATTGATTTCGGCTGTGATATAATCCATGTGTAAGCAAACAAGGTGCATACAGTATTTTGGGATATCAGACAACTGATATCCTTCAACGGATTCTATAACAGCATCTGCTTTGGATTCGAGGCTTCTAAAAAACTTATATACGGTTTCTTCATGGCTAATGGATGTAGCCGCAGACAGTCGATAATGGATGTGGATGACTTTCCAAAGATATCGGGAACAACAGATGCCAATGCAATATTACAAACAGTACAAACATTCTGATATCTATTCTTTTCAACTTAAAAAACAGGAAACTAATTTATAATGGTACCTTGTATATTCTCACAGAATGCGGATTTTTTGTAAGGGACATAGATGACTCTAACAACACCAAGGCAGAATAGCTCTCCATTTTTGGTATCATCTTTGTTACCTTTGACTACTTTAACCTACTTGGAATTGGCAATGTAAAAAATATATGTTGTGCCTAAAAAGGCAGAATCTACACCGATTTGTATACTGTCTAAAACGAAGAAAGCTATTACGACTCCTCCCGTGCTTTGCAGTATAGTTTCTTGCGAACCATTTTACAGTACTGCGTAGAAAGTTGGAACACTTACACTACTATTTGTGCCGACAGCCGAAGACGGCAGAATGGAGAATTATATGAATGAAAAACAAAACAAAAGACTAATGCATTTTATCCGGCGCGTTCACGGCTTAATGGAAAATGATGATATTCAAAAACAGCGCACCGTTCAAAATCAGCTTGCAACATTTTTAACAAACAGTAAAAATTATCAGTTTTCACCACTCAAAGTGAATACAACATATGCTGAATGGACAGACTATCTGCAAAAAGAAACAAAGCAGAACAACAGCCATTCCATAATCTTTTACTGCCATGGCGGCGGATATATGACCGGAAGCTGTCTGTATGCAAGGGAAATGACCATGAAACTGGCAAGGCATTCCGGACTCCGCGTCTTTTGTTTTGATTACCGTCTTGCCCCAGAATCTCCATATCCTGCCGCTGTCGATGACGCGTTTGACGCATGGAACTATATTCTCTCCTGTGGATATGATGCTAAAGACATCATTGTTGGCGGTGATTCTGCCGGAGGAAACCTTGCTCTCGTTCTCACCCTTCTTCTACGGGAACATGAGATGGAACTGCCCAAAAACCTTATTTTATTTTCCCCATGGACCGACATGACATCATCCGGAGCAAGTTACCATGCTAAGGAACTTATTGATCCAGTACTCACAAACACCTATATCCAAAAGGCAATCACATGCTATTTGGGGGATACTCCTGCCTCTTCCCCTTATGTATCACCACTTTTTGCGGATTTCAGGGGATTTCCGCCAGTATACATTCAAGTAGGCACGAATGAAATCCTACTGGACGATTCCCGCAGCCTGTACAGACAGCTTCTGATGCACAATATCTATGCAAAGCTCGACATTTTTGAGGGGATGTGGCATGTTTTTCAGATGTCTCCCATTATGAAAGCTGAAACAGCCATTCATAAAGTCGCCTTATTTATCAGATAACCGTCATTCTTTCATAGCTTTCGGATTAACATGTAATAAACTTTCATTTTTTATTCATATTTACATAATTTATTCCGATAATAATAGTTAATTTCCATTATTTTGCAGGATTTATTACAAAATATATTTTTTTTCTTCTACTCTACAGTATAGAAGTGATTTTTTATTGTCAGACAACCGTCATATTTTTATGTCATGACGGTTAATTTTTTATCCCTTTCCCTTGGTTCTTTCATACCTTAACCGTGATTTTTTCACGAATACGCCGTCACTTTTTTATTTCTTAACCGTCTTTCTTTCCTGTCTTGTGACGGGAATTCCTTATATTTACTAGCTTTTACGTTATTCTTTATACATAATTATACATTTATACTTCATTATACTTACTTATACATTTTATATAACTGTGGATAGCATATTTAATAAAAATATATTCTTTGGATTTATATTATAAACAGT
>DKYC01000104.1 GCA_002492295.1 Lachnospiraceae bacterium UBA7110 | reverse complement strand
GGAAATGTGCAATATTATCTTTGCTTTTTTTCCCCCGGGTTTTCAGGTTCCACGCGCAGTGAATAATCGCTGCGGTCAAGCGAGAAATTCGGGTTGTAATACGGGTCGCCCTTTTCAAGCAGCGTCTTCCAACGCTCCCTGAACAGAGCGCATTCCTCCTCATAGCGCCTTGCCTTTGCCGCGTCTGCCACGTCGCTCCCGCGGGACGCCGACTCAAAATGATAAAGCTCCGCAAACGGCGTAAAGACGTTTAAATAGCCCTGTTCGCGCAGACGCAGGCAGAAATCCACGTCGTTTAACGCAATCTGAAACTGCTCGTCCAGTCCGCCAAGCGCGTCATACAGGCTCTTTTTCACCATCAGGCACGCTCCCGTAACTGCCGATACGTTTTGGGCATAACAGAGCTTACCCATATAGCCCAGATTGTCACTGTTAATTTTATAGTGCGTATGCCCCGCCGTGCGGTGTGCACCCAAGCCGATTACCACGCCTGCGTGCTGTATCGTCCGGTCACCGTAATAAAGCTTTGCACCCACTGCACCCACGTCGGGGCGCTGGGCGTACATCAGCATTGCCTCCAGCCAGTTCATGGTAATAACCTGCGTATCGTTATTTAATAACAGCAGATATTTACCTGTTGCGAAGCCCGCGCCATAGTTATTGATGCGGGAATAATTAAAATCGCCCTCATAAGTAACTACCGTTATTTTATCTTGTCCCTCCAACGTCCTGTAATAATCAAAGACTGCCTGTTCCTTACTGTTGTTCTCAATCACGATAATCTCGTAATTTTCATAAGTACTGCGCTCCTTAATCGACTCAATGCAGCGTCTTAAATCGTCAATATGGTCTTTATTCGGAATTAAAATCGAAATCTTATCCTCGTGCGCAATTTCATATTTTATCTCGAAAATCGTATCAAACGCACGCGTGCTCTTTATCTCAAAATTCCGGAAACCGCAGCTTTGCAGATGCGCCGCCACCGCACCCTTTGCCGCAGCAATCGCATAAGGCTTCGCACTGATGTCGCTTGCCACGCTCGCCTTGTGGGAACGCCAGTAATACAGAAGCTTGGGCACATGTACCACGTTTTTGGCATTTGCGGTCAGGCGCAGGATCATATCATGGTCCTGACTGCCGTCAAAGCCGCTGCGAAACAGCTCCGTACCCTCCAAAAGCTCCCGCGAAAACACACTGAAATGACAGATGTAATTATTTGCCCGCAGGTTGTCAGGCGCAAAATCGGGCTTGAAATGCAGCGTAATCATATTGTCAATGCTGTCACCCTTAAAGGTTGTCTCGTCGCAGTAAATATAGTCCGCATTCTGTTCGTTGATAACCTTGACATACTCGTATAAGACAGAAGGGTGCAGCACGTCGTCATGGTCAAAAAGTCCGATGTAATCGCCTGTCGCCATTTCATAACACCTGTTTGTATTTCCTGAAATGCCCTCGTTTTTCGCAAGCCGCCTGTATCGGATACGCTTGTCCCTTTCAGCGTACTCCTTGCAGCGCGCCTCCACGTCATCATGACCGTGGTCGGAGCCGTCCGCAAGGCAAAGTTCCCAGTTCTGATAAGTTTGGGCGAGAACCGATTCTATCATCTCGTTTAAAAAAGTCTGCGGCGTATTATAGAGGGGCACTAAAATGCTGATTTTTACCATGCGAGCAAAGGTTTCCTCGCGCTGCCGCTTTGCCTCCCCGGGCGTCGGAAAGCTTGCCGTACCGTGAAGTTTCTTTGCCTGCACCTCGATTTTTTTCTGTTTCAGCTTTCTTACAATGCCGCGCGGTCCCCCCAGATTGCGAAGTCTTCTGTAATTGCGCAGCCCCCAGTGCATTGTCTGGCGCAGCGGTTTTGACGCTTTCCACAGCGGATTGTTTTTGATGCGGTCAAGCTGGAACTGCAGGCTGTCCGCCTCGTTTTTCGCGTCGGCAAGCCTGCCCGCCAAAGACGCGGCGCGCGCTTTTTCCTGCTCGTACGCCTGTTTATAATCAATGTGTTCGTTTCCGTTTTCCATTGTACTCTTCCCTTCTTTTCATTTTAAACCAAACCGCTCCTGGAGACAAACAAGCTGCCTTCTGCCTCTGTATTCTGCAACAAGCCCCACGGCATAATTCCCTTTTGGAAGCTGTGCGGCGTCAAATTTCAGGCAAATGCCCGAAAGCGCCGTATTCCTTGTTCGGTCTGCCTCATTTGTAAAAAGCGCCTCCACATCGCCGCGCAGCTTCGGATACAGCTCTGCCCCATATGCACCGTTTGCGTTATACAGGCAAAGCGTCTTTTCAATCTTTGCATTGTCGCACTGCCGCAGAACATGCCAGCCTGCAACAGTCACAATACCGTCCTCCTGCATAATACTGTCAAGATGGTACATATGGCGGCCGGCACCTGTCAGTTTATGATAAAGTCCTGCGATAAAAGCATTTGTCCGCGTCAGCTTTTGACGGAATTTTTCCCGGCGGAGTAACGCCCTAAACCCCTGATACGCCTCCCCCGTAAGCGGCTTTAATGTTGCCACCCTGTCACACGGATACTGATAATTCACGTGATACGCCGCGTCTTTTTCCCACTGTACAAGGTTCGGACTGTAAAACGGGTCAATCCCCCCCGCCTGCGACATAGCCCATGCGTGTTTTCCATACAGCCTCCGCTTTTCCTGCAGCAGCCGTCCCTGTTTTTCGGGCGCGGTATCCGCCCCGCGGCTGACCGACTCATGGTGGATTAAAAAAAAGCTGTTCACCTGCACATTATATAATCCCATCCGGTAAAGCCGGAAGCAAAGCTCCACATCATTATACGCCACCGCAAAGCCCTCGTCAAAGCCTCCTGCACGCTCAAATTTTTCACGGGAAACCATCATGCATGCCGCTGTCACCGCAAGCATATCGCAGTCAGCCAGGTTATGCCCGTGATAGAGGCTACCCTCGTCGGGCATACCGCCAAGCTTGTGCGCCGGACCAATCCCCATGTTGGTAATTCCTGCATGCTGTATCAAATTGCCGTCCGGATAATGAAGCTTTATCCCGACCGCGCCCACATGCGCCATCGCGGCATAACGCATCATTTTATGCAGCCACTGCCCGTCCTGCTGCGCCTTGCCGACTTCAATGTCATCATTTAAAAACAGAAGGAAATCGCCGTCCGCCGCCTTTTCACCGAGATTGCACATTTGGGAAAAGTTAAACTCCTTTTTTTCATACAGATACTTTGCATGATACGCCGTCAAAAAGACTTCGATACGCGTACGGTTTTCGTCCGTGCTGCCGTTATCCACGACAATCAGCTCATAATCAGCGTCTTTTGCAGACGCGGCAAAGGTTTCAACGCACCGCTTCAGCAGTTTGGGATTGTCCTTTGACGGGATAATGACGGACAGCTTCCCAAGATTTGCCTGTTTTACGCCGATATGCTGTACGCCGCCGTCCTGCTGCCGCCTGTCAGACGCATCCCCCTGCCCACGTTGGTTATTTGTGTAAAGCACCTCGGGAATATGCACAAACATCCCTTTGCCGTGCGGGTGTTGCGCGCATAAACTCCCGTCCCGTGTAATCGCCCTGCGTGCAAGCTCCTGTACAAGCACGCAGAGTGATATATCCATACCATATGCATCCGTCACTTCTGCCAAGCGGCATCCGTTTATGGCAAAAATGTTTCCGATATAAAAAAATGCGTTCAACGTGTCCGGCGAAAAATCGGGTTTAAACCACGCGTCTCCCCGAAAAAGACCGTTTGAAGGCTCCCGAAACGGTTCCAAAACCGCGTTGTCAAACATTTGTTCTTCAACATGATACAATTTCTCAAGCGTTCCAAAATAATCCTCATCCGCGTACACGACTGCCGCATCCCGGTATTTTAAAAATACGCGTACAATCCGCGCGGAAGCTCCCTCCCGCAGCACACCGTCCACGTTTACAAACAGATAAATCCGCTCCCTGTCCGCACTGCCGCCCAAAATATCCCCTACGCTGTCCTCACACGAAGAAAAGGGAAACACGTCAAGCGGTTTCCCCGTATCGTTTCCGTCACTGCCTGTCACAGGCCCACGCTCTTTCTGCCATTGTAAATACGGCGTGCATTGGGCAAAAAGTTCCTTTTGATAATCCATCCGCTAATCCTCTTCAATCACCAGCTCCCGCTCCATGTCGCGGTACAGCCGCTGCCTGGAACACCCGTCCTTTGCGGTCATCCAAAGCCGGTATGTCCCCGCCGGAAGCGTGCCCTCAAAAATCCAACTGCAAAAGCCCGTAAGTTCCACGTTCACCTCATCCGGCAAAATCGCCGCCACGTCCTTGCGGTACCGTTTTTGCACCGGCAGCTCCCAAACGCTCCCTTCGCCGTTTACCAACAGTATTTTATACTGGTAACGCGCATTGTCCACGCCCGGCACATACGCCCAGCCCTTAATCAGATAATAAGCTTTCTTCCGCGCACCATTCTTTGTTACAGCTTTCACAAACCGTTCCTTGCCGCAATCTTCCACCACGACCATAATCGCGTTGTTCATGGTGCTAAAATCCGGCAGCCGTTTCCCCTCCTGTAACATGTCGTCACAATCAGAAAGATTGACAAGCTCATACCCTTCCAGCCACCGGCAGCCATACTCCAGTTCCCCGTCATTCATCAGCGTCCCGATAAACGGATCCTGCCTGTAAAACTGCCTGTGCCGCTTATATAATACATTCTTCTCTGCCATCAGACGCCTTAATTTGTTCTCATCCTGCATATCGTCCCCGCGGCTGAGCGACTCATGGTGATAGAGCACAACGTCATTGCGCTGCACATTGTAAAGTCCCCTCTCGCAGAGCCGGAAACAGAAATCCACATCATTATACGCCACAGCGAGCCCCTCAAACAGACCGCCGAGCGCCAGATAATGCTCCCTGCGTATCATAAGACACGCCGCCGTCACACCAATCATGTCATAGATAAAACGGTTTCTTCCGTAATAATAGGAAACCGTATCATCAAGCTTTTTCAGCTTATGTCCCGGACCGGAAACCGTGTTCGTAATCCCCGCATGCTGAATAAGGGACGTATTCGGATACAGAAGCTTCGCACCCACCGCGCCTACGTGCGTTAGCGACGCCTGACCCGCCAAGCGCAAAAGCCAGCTGTCCTCCACCGCCTCCATATCGTCGTTAAGCAAAAGGACATACTCACCCCTTGATTCCCGAACACCGGCATTGCACATATGTGAAAAATTAAAATCCATCGGAAGATATAAGTAAGTAAACGGACATTCCCTCTTAAAATTCTCAAGTCCGATGCGCACCCGCGCCGTACTGCCGTTGTCCACCACGATAATTTCAAAGTTTTTGTACGCCGTATGCGCATAAATCGAACGGATACACTGCTTTAGCGCATCCTCGTTGTCCTTCGAGGGAATAATAATGCTGACAAGCGGCTCCTCGTCAAACTGGTATACCGGATAGGAAATTCCCGTTTTTTCGTCCGGAACCTGGATGCCCTTCAGACCGCGCCGCGCCATCGCCGCCTCCCGGATGTCATCATAACTGCTGCCCGCACCGATAAAATCCATACTGTGCAGCAGCTCCTGTTCCATTGCCGCACGGCTCTCCCCCCTGCGGTACGCATGAAACAGCACCTTTTCGATATGCCCCACACGTCTGCCGTCCTCCGTCGCCTTCAGTGCAAAATCATAAATGTTTTTCCTGTAATCATCATCCCCAAGCCATTCCAGGTCCGAAAACGCCGCCCGTCTTATGGCAAAGATACTGCCAAAGTAAAAAAAGGAAAACAGCGTGTCCGGCGACCACATCGGCTTTGTCCACGGAAAAATGCGATGCACGTCCCCGTTATCCGTATCCTTGGCACTGTCACTGTCACAAAGCTGCCACACATCCTCATCCGCATACACAACGTTCACACCCTTATGTGTGTCAAAATAATGCTTAATCTCCGCAAGGGCACTGCCAGCAAGTCTCCCGTTTTGCGACACAAAAAGCAAAAACTCCTCATTGAACCCTGAAATCGAAAAGTTTTCCCCGCAATGCTCCATAAAAACAATGCCAAGAGAAGGATATGATATCTCCTTCCTCTGATTTGCCGCTTCATTCTCCTTAATCCACAAAAGATACGGATCCGTCTGATAACGCAGCGCGTTATCGTATTCTGCCTTGCATTTCTGATATAGTTTTTGCTGTAAAATGCCCTTTATCTTACCAAACATGAACGTTTCCTTAATTCTTCCCCTTTCGTTTCTGCTTTATGAATTGCTTTGCCTTATCCATAATGCCTGACTGCGCAGCTTCCTGCGCAAGCGCATCTGCAAGCACCGCCGGCAGTTCCATAACCTCCATGTCAACCAAAAGCCGTCCTCCGCCCGTGACCGAAATCGCAATGTTCGGATCCTCGCTGTCAAACACAAGCGCACCGCACGCATGCCAAAATCCGTTTGTCTCCATATCCTCGCCCACATACAGTTTCTCATCCACCATAATGCTGCGGATGCTTACCGTACACATGTACGAACACGGGTCTATCCGCACGCGCACCACATCCTGCGGAATATCATATGCAATCCGCAAATCCTTCTGCGCAAAAAAGCAATCCCTAAGCTTCACCGACTGCGCCTCGTTAAAGCCCTCTCCGTAATCAAAATAAAGCTGTGCCACAAACCGCTCGTCCACATAACGGCAGTGGCTAAGCATCCCGTCCAGCTCATACGCGCGGTTGCCAATCAGCTCGCGCATTGCGCTTACCGACACACGGTCCCCATTGATAAATCGCTGAAATTCTTGCTCTGCAAGCACTGCCTTTTCAATTTCCCCGTCCGAAAGCCCCAAAACATCCTTAAGCAACAGCTCCCTGCACGCCTCCCTGCGTCCACCGCCAAGCGTATAATTATAAAACGCCCGGAACGCAATCTGGTGCGCCGGAACATATTTCTCAAACGTCCATTCGTAATCAATCACATGCCATTTATCCCCGTCCACAAGGATATTGGGGAAGATAAAATCAATATTGGAGACTGCCCCTTCCCCGTCACGGACCTCGCCATAGCGCAGCCATTCCATATATTCCGCGACAAGCGCCTTAAAGCCTTCCACATCCGCCCTGTCCAAACATGTATCCAGCATAGCCTCAAGGGTGACACCTTTGCAGTATTCAAACACAAGACCGTTTTCTGCATTGCCGTCCTTTTCGCTGCATCTGTTCATCTCTATTTTAGTCCCTTCATACCGCTTTGTCAAAAGCGCATACGCCCTCTTCGTATTTCGCATATGCCCGTATGCCGCTTCCGTGCCGGGAATTTTCTCCACATGAAGCCGGTTTGGCGCACTGCGCACTATTTTGGTCCAAATTGCCCATTCCGGCGCCCTGTCATTTGAAAATTTGGCATAAACCACGTCCGGCGCGCCGCCTGCCACCAAAAGATAGGAATTTGAAAATAGCGGAAACTCCTGCTCCGCAATAATTTCATCAAACACCTGTTTTTCGTCAAACAAAAGCACCCGCTCACGGTCAAAATTCCTGAGATTATTGGAAAGCTCACCCTTTTTGGGCAGATAGCGGTCGGAATAGACCGTCGTCATAAACTTGTAATCCGGATACGGATAATAGAACGAATACTCATGAATGCCCACGCGCTCCAAAATCCGTTCCAGTCCGTGCCTTGTAAAGGTTCTCGCCGAACCGCCCTCACGATACCCTTCCAGTCCGGAAAAATAGGTGCCCAAATGATCCTCACGGCAGCCTGCCCAATACTTTAGCCCGAACTTATTTTCGATAGCTATGATTAATCTGCCGTCCAGCTTCCGGTGGCGGTTGCAAATCCGCAAAAAATCCTCATACGGCGTTGCACCCCCGATATACGCCTGCCCGTACTCAAACACGCCAATCAGCAGCACATAATCAAAATCCTCATCCAAATGCGGCTCAATATCCTTAAAATTACCGACCTTAATCGTAATGTTTCCGTACTCCTGATTGCGGTGCGCATTCACAAGACTGCGTTTTTTCGACAAATCAATACAGGTCACACTTCCCGCACGCCTTGCAAGCGTCCCCGTAACCGCACCGCAGCCTGAACCGATTTCAAGCACCTTATCTGTCTTTCTGACCGGCAGCCAGTCGATGATATTCGCCCGAAACGGCGAAAGGTGATAAAAAACAGGCCAGCTCTTCTGCTTTGCGATAATCCGTGGAAATTCAGAAGGCGGATTGTTTTGCGCAATATCAAGAAGTACGTCCTCAATCGCACCGTCCGTATAAACATCCTCACCGCAGTAATGCGTCAAATCAAGCGTCACACTGCCCACCGTTTCCCTGTCCGCCATATGAATAACCATGCTCCTTTCCCTATCCCACGTCTGCGTCTGTTACTGTTACCTTAGAGTCCATATCATAATAACCCACCGTGTCCTTGTCCGAAATCACCGTCACGTCAAGCGCATCATACAGCCTGTGGTAAACCTGGAAATCATTTCCGTTATACCCCGTAACGCCAAAAGAAATCAGGTAAGAGCCGCCCTGCAGTGACATCTTCTGCACAAAGCTTATCTCCTTAACAGCCCCCGCCCTGACCGGCTCCAAAAACGCCTTCTCGAACATCGTGTTTGTGCCCGTAATCTCCGTACCCTTCGCCGTCTTAATCGAAAACGCAAAAATCGGCGCAGGCAGATTGGCATAAAACCGTACCCGCATGTGAATACCAAACTCCGCGCCCTTGATAATCGCATTGGTGCGCGCACCATGGTCGTCCGTAAGGTAAAACTCCTCAATCTGCGCCTCGTTTGTGCCATATTCCAAAGGATCCAGCGCGTCCGCGGATTTCTTTTTCGCCGCAATGTCTTTCTGAACCGCCTCCTGCACGTCCGCATCATTTAAAAGACTCTGCTCCGACTTCGATGCAGGCAGCTCATACTGCCCCACAAGAACGCGTTTAAAGTCGTCAATCATCTCCTTTGGCTCGCCCTCGCCAAGCTTAATGCCCTGATTGAGCAAAACCACCCTGTCACAGTATTTCGCAATGCTGCTTAAATCATGGCTTACAATCATGATGGTCTTGCCCATCTTCTTAAATTCCTCAAATTTATGATAACATTTCGCCTGAAAAAAAACGTCCCCCACGGAAAGCGCCTCGTCCACAATCAAAATCTCCGGATCAATATTGATTGCCACCGAGAACGCAAGCCGCACGAACATCCCGCTCGAATATGTCTTGACCGGCTGGTACACATAATCCCCGATATCCGCGAAATCAAGAATGTCCTTCATCCGTGCCTCAATTTCCTGTTCCGTAAAACCGTTCATTGTGCCGTTTAAGTAAATATTCTCCATGCCTGAATATTCCTGGTTAAAGCCTGCTCCAAGTTCCAGCAGCGCGGAAATCCTGCCATCCACTTTCACGCTTCCGCTCGTCGGATTAAGAACACCTGTTATTATTTTTAAGATTGTCGATTTACCGGAGCCGTTCGTACCGATAATTCCGACGCACTCACCCTGCTTTACGTCAAAGCTTACGTCAGACAGCGCAAAATGCTCCGTGTATTTTTTCTTTTTCGTCAGCCCCAAAGCCTCAAACATCCGGTCCTTTGGTTTATCATAAAGTTTATAGACCTTGCAGACTTTCTCGACTGCAATCGCGATTTCTCCCATTCCCTTATTCTTTCCCTCTAATCCAATTCTATCACACGTTTATAAAACGTCCGCAAAATGCACCTTCAGCCTGCCAAAAATATGTGCCCCGACCAAAAACAGCACCGCCGTCAGCATCCAAAAGCCAATTGTCGCCCCCATATCCTCCCAAAACCATGTCTGTCCGAACATCGCGTTGCGGTAGCCGTTTACAATATAAAACACCGGATTCCATTTCAATATTTTCTGCAGTAACGGGTTACCGTCAAGATAGGAAATATTCCACAAAATCGGCGTCGCCCACATCCCCACCTGCAGCGCAATATTAATAATCTGCAGCAGGTCCCTGAAAAAGATAACAACCGCGCACGTACTGTAGCTTAACGCAAGCACAAGCATAAACATACAGAGCGTATAATACAGAAGCTGAATTAAACAGACCTCCGGTTTATAGCCATAAAGAAAATACAGTAGCAGCATAAAGCACACGAAAAAAAGGTGCGTAAACAATGCCGCAATCAGCTTGACAATCGGAATAATGCTAATTTTAAACACGACCTTTTTCACAAGATAGCTGTACTCCATCAGGGAAGTCGTTCCGTTGTTGATTGCCTCGCTGAAATAAAACCACGGCACCAGACCTGCGGTCAGCCAAAGCACATACGGCGCCTCAACCCCCGCAGTCAGAATCTCCTTTTTGTCCGCCATCATGATATGCCCGAACACGAACCAGTAGAGCAGGACCGTGACAACAGGCTGCGTAAATGCCCAAATCCGCCCGAAATACGAACCCGCGTACCGGTTCTTAAAGTCATTTTTTGCAAGTTTCCAAATAAGCCTTCTTGACTGCCAAAGCTCTCCCGGAAGTAAAAACAGCTTTTTCATCATTTCCTAAAATCCTTTATCGTTCCCCATTTTTGGTCCTTGTCGGATAAAATCAGCTCCATACCCGCAGGAATGGGCCATTCCACGCCAATCTGCGGGTCACTCCACAAAAGCCCGCCCTCGTCGTTCGGATGATAAAAGTCCGTACACTTATAGCAGAACTCCGCATATTCCGAAAGCACCAAAAAACCGTGCGCAAAATTCTTCGGGATAAAGAACTGTTTTTTGTTCTCCTCCGACAGACGCACGCCAAACCACTTTCCGTACGTCTTAGAACCTTCGCGCAAATCCACCGCCACGTCAAATACCTCGCCGCGGACCACACGCACCAGCTTATCCTGCGGAAACTCCTTCTGAAAATGCAGCCCGCGCAGCACTCCCCTTTTCGACTTTGACTGATTATCCTGGACAAACACCATATCCAGCCCTTTTTCCTTCATATCCCGTAAATTGTAAGTTTCTGTAAAATATCCCCTCTCATCTTCCCTCACTTCCGGCTCGATCACATAGAGTCCCTCAATTTCACAGCCAGTCACTTTAATATTTCCCATAATTTTCATCCTTCCCGCAATAAATACAAATATTTACATTTTATACATCTTCTTAAAATAATCCTTGTATGCCCCATCCAAAATATGCTGCCACCATTCCCTATGCTCCAGATACCATGCAATGGTTTCCTGAATCCCCTTCTCAAAGGTATACTGCGGTTTCCAGCCAAGTTCCCGCTCAATTTTCGCCGGGTCAATCGCATAGCGCAGATCATGCCCCTTGCGATCCTCCACAAAATGAATCAGGCTTTCCGGCTTATCAAGTGCTTTTAAGATCAGCCGCACCACCTCAAGATTCGTCTTTTCATTATGCCCGCCAATATTGTAGACCTCCCCTTCCCTGCCTTTCTGCAAAATCAAATCAATCGCCGCGCAATGATCCTTTACGTGCAGCCAGTCGCGGACATTTTCCCCCGTGCCGTAGACAGGCAGAGCCTCGTCATGCAGTGCCCTTGTAAGCATTAACGGAATCATTTTTTCCGGGAACTGATACGCACCGTAATTATTCGAGCAGCGCGAGATCGTAACAGGCAGCTTAAATGTCCGGTAATAGGAAAGAACAAGCAGATCAGAACCTGCCTTGCTTGCCGAATAAGGACTTGATGTGTGCAGTGGTGTTTCCTCCGTAAAAAACAAATCCTTGCGATTAAGCGGCAGATCGCCATAAACTTCATCCGTTGAAACCTGATGGTAACGTTTTACTCCATACTTGTGTGACGCATCTAAAAGTGCCTGTGTTCCCATTACATTTGTGCGCACAAATACCCCCGGATCTTTTATCGAGCGATCCACATGCGTTTCCGCAGCAAAATTAACTACCACGTCAAATTTTTCTTTATCAAAAAGAGCGTCTATCTGCTCCATATCTGCAATGTCGCCCCTAACAAAGTGATAATTTGGCGCGTCCGCAATATCCGCAAGCGATTCCAAATTTCCTGCATAGGTCAGTAAATCAAGATTAACTATCTCATCTTCCGGATGATTTTCAAGCATATAATGCACAAAATTGCAGCCGATAAATCCCGCTCCGCCAGTT
>DKYC01000085.1:33066-34973 GCA_002492295.1 Lachnospiraceae bacterium UBA7110 | reverse complement strand
AACATTTAGAAATTCTTAGCATATGTCCTTTATATGCTTAGAATTTCTTAATGTTTTACATACTTTTCCGTTCCGCAATCTCCGCCATCTTCGCGTCATTAAGCCGCGTATCACCATGCACACGCGAATATGACAGATATCCGTTCATACGGTCAATCTTTGTCAGGTTTTTGCTGCCGCACTTCGGGCACACGTCCATCTCAAGCTCCTGATGGCCGCAGTCGTCACAGTACGCAAGCGACAGATTGACCCCTTCGTAAAAGCCCATCTCCATCGCACGTCGAACAAGTGTTTTGATAGCTGCAATATTATAATCAATCGGATATTTCACATACTGAATTTTCCCGCCATTTGAAAGCTCCCAAAAACGGTACTCCAAATTCTGCTTTTGGATGGGCGTGATATCCTCCGTCACGTGACAGTGAAAACTGTTGCTGACATATTCCCTGTCGGAAACGCCCTCAACAATCCCGTATTTCGCCCGAAACTGCTTGACCTGAAGACCGCAGAGATTTTCGGCAGGCGTTCCGTAAATCGCATACAGGTTTCCGTCCTCCTCCTTAAAGCGGTTTACCTCTTTATTAATATATTCCAAAACCTCCAGCGCAAACGCCCCGTCTTCCACAAGCGACTTTCCGTTGTAAAGCATCTGAAGCTCATTAAATGCCGTAATGCCAAACGAAGCCGTCGCTGACTTTAACAGAGGCTTAATCTTGTCAGAAAGCTTTAAATGTCCGCCTAAAAATCCACCCTCGCAGTATGCAAGCGGATTGGTTGATGCGCGCATGTTTCCAAGATACGCATATGTCCTGATATGAAGCTGCCGGATTAAATTCAGATAGTAGTCCAGCACCTCGTAAAAGTCCCTGCTCTCCTGCCTTGCCTTTGCCAAAATCATCGGCAGATGCAGCGATACCGCCCCGACATTAAAACGTCCGACGAACACCGGTACGTCCTTGTCGTCCGCCGGATGCATCCCGCCGCGTTCATACCACGGCGAAAGGAACGCGCGGCACCCCATTGGTGAAATTGCCTTTCCGTACTGCTTATACATGCTCGCAATATATCCCTTACCCGTAAGGCTTAACCAGTCGGGATACATTGTTTTAGCCGAGCACTGGATACCCGCCTCAAACACATCCTCAAGCTCCTTGCCCGGTCCGTGCAGGTTTTCATCATATAAAAAGACAATCTTCGGGAACAGTACCGGCTTTTTGCACTCCTTCTTTCCCTGTCCTTTTCTCCGCACATTCAGCATATGGATGGTCGCCATCTTCGCAAACCGCTCCCTGCCAATTCCCGCCGTCACCGTAATAAACGGATAGTCCCCCCGGCTGCTTGCCACCGTGTTAAACTTGTACTCCCAGCCCTGAAATCCCTGATCAAACTCCCGCTCCACATCAGCCAGCGCCACTTCCTGTGCCTTCTTATCATCAATGCCAAGCGATTTGTATTTTTCAAGCGCCGACTGATACGTTTTTTCCGCATAAGGTGCAAGGATTTTGTCCACCTCCGGCACGGTAAACCCGCCGTACTGCTGACTTGCCGCACTCAGGACAATATCGCCAATCACGTCAAACGCAACATCAAGCGACTTGGGTTCATTATACCAGATATTGCCCATCTCGAATCCGCCTGAAAGCACGTTCTGCACGTCAAAAAGACAGCAGTTCATCGTGTCACGGCGCGCCGACATATCATGCACATAGATATAACCGTCCCTGCATGCCTGTATCTCCTCAGTGGTCATGAAAAATTTCTGGTACAGTTCCTTGTTAAACTGGTTAAAAATCAGGCTGCGTTTTGTGGAGACAAGTGCGGAATCCGTATTGGCATTCTCCTTATCACCCACATACATGATGGACTGGCTCTTTTTGTACACGTCGTCCATCATGCGCACAAAATCC
>DKYC01000085.1:32510-32759 GCA_002492295.1 Lachnospiraceae bacterium UBA7110 | reverse complement strand
CATGCGCACAAAATCCTGCTTATAGTTACGATAATCGCGATAGCTTTTGGCTACAACCGGCTTTACCTCCTCGAGCGCACTCTCCACAATATTGTGCATTACGGGAATCGGCACCTCATCCGTCTCCATCTCATCCACCTTGTTAATCACATAGCTGCATATATGACGTTTGTCATCATCCGTAAACTTCGCAAGGGCACGGTACGCGGATTTTCCGACAGCCGTTATCACCTTCTGCACGTTAAACGC
>DKYC01000085.1:31996-32235 GCA_002492295.1 Lachnospiraceae bacterium UBA7110 | reverse complement strand
TATCACCTTCTGCACGTTAAACGCCTCCCTGCTCCCATCCTTTTTGATGACGTAAACCGTATTCTTCGGTTTAAAAAGCTCACTGTAGTCAATTTCTTCGCTCATTTTAATCCTCCATGATGAATTTCTCTTGTATGTCCGGCACTAGATTTCAGAATATTCGCACATCTTTCGCAGATGTGCCAAATTGCGTTTATATAGTATGTGTTATTCAATCCGCATACTATATATAGTGCCTG
>DKYC01000085.1:31370-31727 GCA_002492295.1 Lachnospiraceae bacterium UBA7110 | reverse complement strand
CATACTATATATAGTGCCTGTTTACTAGTATAAAATAATTACCATACTATGTCAATTAAACTTATTCACAGTAAAAACCAGTTTTATTTAGATAAAAACAACAATTTTTATGAAATGCAGCAAATCCTCTTGACTTATTTCATTTTCCTGTTCCTGCCCCAAAAACCGTTCCCGGGACAAAAAAATGCACCGAGCTGTATCGGTACATTTTTATCAGTCTGCCTGTTATTCCTTGACGTTTTCTGACTTTTCCTTGGGTTTCCAGCATTTTACACCGATAAACCCACCGATGCCTGCGACTACGGCAATCACTGCAAAGGTTAAAAGATACGATAAAGTCATTCTGATAAATTCAAT
>DKYC01000085.1:30753-31089 GCA_002492295.1 Lachnospiraceae bacterium UBA7110 | reverse complement strand
TAAAGTCATTCTGATAAATTCAATTAAATTTGCCATGAAACATTACCTCTCAATCTGCTTATCTTTTGATAGGCTATTATTATCATACCACCTCTTGCGTTATATCGTCAAGCGGTTCATTCTGCCAAACGATAACCTTCATCCTTTTTCGGGTATCTGCGCCGGATTGGTACACAAATATGCCTCATACAATTCCGGGCGTCTTTGCCTTGTCCGCTCAATTGACTGCTCCAGCCGCCACTTTTCAATTTTGGCATGGTGACCGCTCATAAGCACCTCCGGCACCTTTTTTTCATGCCATACCTCGGGTCGGGAATACTGCGGATACTCCAAAAG
>DKYC01000085.1:30328-30473 GCA_002492295.1 Lachnospiraceae bacterium UBA7110 | reverse complement strand
GGAATACTGCGGATACTCCAAAAGTCCGTTGGAATGCGATTCAGTCCGTGCCGATTCCTCATTGCTTAGGACCCCGGGCACAAGCCTTGCAATCGCATCCACCATTACCATCGCCGCCAATTCCCCGCCCGTAAGCACATAATCG
>DKYC01000085.1:24311-30043 GCA_002492295.1 Lachnospiraceae bacterium UBA7110 | reverse complement strand
AGCTCCCCGCCCGTCAGCACATAATCGCCAATCGAAATATAATCCGTCACAATCTCTTCCAAAACGCGCTCGTCAATACCTTCATAATGACCGCACAGCAAAATCAGGTTCTCCTCCTCCGAAAGCCGTACAGCCTGTTTCTGGTGAAACACTTCCCCCTGAGGCGTCACATACACCACGCGCGTTTTTGACGCATCCCCGCCTTTTTTGTCAATTTTTTCACAGACCGCCTTCCAACAGTCATAAACAGGCTGCGCCTGCATCAGCATTCCGGCACCGCCCCCATAGGTATAATCATCCACCTTTTTATGCTTATCTTTTGTGTAATCCCGTATGTTTACCGCCTCTATGGAAATACAGCCCTTCTCCTGCGCACGTCCGGTAATACTGGTGCAAAGACCGTCAAGCACCATTTCCGGAAACAGCGTCATTATATAAAAATTCATCAAACGCCTCCGCTGTCCCTAATCATCCAAAAGCCCGTCCAAAACATGAACCTTCATTTTCCGCTGAACCATATCCACCGCAAGCACACACTGCCTGATTGCCGGAAGAAGCAGGCGTCTGCCATTCTCCAGTGCAATGTCATACACGTCATTTGCGCCCGTCACGATGACATCCTTTAGAATACCCATATATCCGTCATTCTCATCATATATCTGAATGCCAATTAAATCCGCAATAAAATACTCGTCCTTTTTCAGCTTCACGGCATTTTCCCTTGTGACATAAAGACTTTTTCCCTTATAGCGCTCAATATCATTAATATCATCAAAGCCCTTAAACTTGAGAATCACAAACTGCTTAAAGAATTTCACACCCTCAATCTCAAGAACCTTTTTTTCCTTTCCCGTGTCCAAAATGACTTCCTTTAGCTTTTTAAAACGTTTCGCGTCATCGGTGGTCGGAAACACCTTCACCTCACCACGCAGACCGTGCGTCTGCGTAATCGCTCCCACCTGAAGTAAGTCCTCCATAAGATACCCATACCCTTCCCGTCTTTAATGAATTTTTAAAGGGTGTCCATAACAAAGTCCCTTATGAACACCCTTTTATCATTTTTATGCCGTTAAACAATCTCCACATCGACCTTCAAATTTTCTTTGGAAGATGCTGCTTTCACTACAGAACGAATCGCCTTCGCAATTCTTCCCTGCTTGCCGATAACCTTTCCCATGTCATCTGCCGCCACATGAAGCTCCACGGTAATATTTTTGCCATCTGCCTTCTGCGTAACAATGACTTCATCGGGGTTATCCACTAAAGCCTTCGCAATAACCTCAACTAGCTCCTTCATTATTTACACCTCCAAGTGTTTCCATGCAAAGAATTATTTTTCAATGCCTGCCGCCTTGAAAATCTTTGCGACTGTCTCCGTAGGCTGCGCTCCGTTTGACAACCATTTCTTTGCAAGTTCTTCGTTTACCTTGAACTCACTCGGATCTGTGTTGGGATTGTAAGTACCGATTTCTTCGATACACTTTCCGTCTCTTGGGGATCTGGAGTCCGCTACGATAATTCTATAAATAGGAGCTTTCTTCTGACCCATTCTTCTTAATCTGATTTTTACTGCCATGTTTTTTCACCTCATCAATTTTATATTTTATATCAAAAAGGAAGTTTAAATTTCCCTTTTTTACCACCAAATCCTCCCATCATTCCCGGGAGCTGCTTCATCATCTTCTGTGACTGCTCAAACTGCTTGATAAAACGGTTTACCACTGCGATATCCACGCCTGCGCCTTTTGCAATCCGATGCTTTCTGCTTGGATTTAAAAGCTTCGGATCTTTTCTCTCGGCAGGCGTCATGGAAAGAACAATCGCCTCCATGCGCGCAAGCTGCTTATCATCCACTGCGGATTCAATATCGCTTGCCTTAATTCCCATGCCGGGCATCATCCCCAAAATACTCGACAGCCCGCCAAGCTTTTTCATCTGACTCATACTCTCTAAGTAATCCTCAAAATCAAACCTGCCTTTTTTCAGGCGCGCAGCCATCTCCTTTTCCTTGCCGGCATCCATGTCAAGGTTCGCCTCGGCTACCTTGTCTATGAGCGTAAGCACATCGCCCATGCCCAAAATCCGGTTTGCCATCCGGTCCGGATAGAACTGTTCGATATCCGTAAGCTTCTCTCCCGTGCTGACAAAGAGAATCGGTTTTCCGGTCACCGCCTTTACGGAAAGCGCCGCACCGCCTCTTGTATCACCGTCCATCTTTGACAAGATAACACCGGTTACACCTACTTTTTCGTCAAACTCCTTGGCAACATTCACGGCATCCTGCCCTGTCATCGCATCAACCACCAAAAGCGTCTGATGCACATCGGCATTTGCCTTGATTTCCTGAAGCTCCGCCATCATGTCCTCATCAATGTGAAGCCGTCCGGCGGTATCTATGATTACAATATTATTGTTATTTTTTGACGCATGCTCCAACGACGCCTTTACAATGTCAACAGGCTTATGGTTCACCCCCATGGAAAAGAAATCAACCTGCTGTTTTTCGGCATTAATCCTTAACTGCTCAATTGCCGCCGGACGGTAAATATCACACGCCACAAGCAACGGTTTCTTTCCCTTTAAAACAAGCTTTCCCGCAATCTTTGCCGCCGCGGTCGTCTTACCCGCGCCCTGAAGACCGCACATCATAATGACCGTCGTCGCCTTACCCGGCTGCAGCTCAAGTTCGGTTGTCTCAGAGCCCATCAGGGATACCATTTCCTCATTTACGATTTTAATCACCATCTGACCCGGATTCAGACCGTTCATGACATCGGAGCCAATCGCACGCTCCTCAACCGATTTTACAAACTGCTTAACCACCTTAAAATTGACATCCGCCTCCAGCAGCGCCATTTTGACTTCCTTGAGCGCCGCCTTGACATCTGCCTCCGTAAGCCGTCCTTTACTCCGCAAATTTTTGAAAACATTCTGCAGTTTATCTGTTAAGCTTTCAAATGCCATGTATCAAAGCTCCTCCATAATTTTATTGGATAATTGTTTAATCTGCTCATCATCCGTCAGCTCATTAATTTGCCGGATATTGCACTTAATCCTTGCAAATTTCTCAACCAAATGCAGCTTATTTTCATAATCATTTAGAATTTTATCGCACCGTTTAATCAAATCGTGCACGCCCTGTCTGCTGATTCCCTGCGCATCCGCAATCTCGCCAAGAGACAAATCGTTCAACACGGAATCCTCATAAATTCCTTTTTGATGCTGTGTCAGCAGCTCCCCGTAAAAATCATAAAGCATTCCCTTGTATTCCAGCTTTTCCAGACTGACACGCTCCACTGCTTTCACATTCATCCTCCATACTGCCAACAGCCCACGCTATCCTTACGGTTAAAAACACAAAACCGTACCACGCGACTTTGTTATCATACTACATGCAAAAACAGGTGTCAAGTATTTTTTCTTGACACCTGCATTTTTTTACGGCAGGCTTTCGTATGTCTGCGGAATCCAAATACCGTCCTCCCCGTACGGTTTTATCATTTTGACCTTCGCCGTACTCGCATCTTCCAAAAAGGTAAACGTTACGACTGCCTGTGTCTTTTCCTCGTTAAGATACGATACACTGGTATTTACTTTATTTTCATTATCTAAGATATTCAACAGTTTAATTGCCGCAGTGTCCGGCGCGTCAAGTCCCGTGTATGCACCGGCTGCCATATCCGGATTTTTGGCATTCCCGTTTAACGCTTCCCCTGCCTGATTATACGCATAATAATCCATCATTGTGCCGTCTATCACACCGTCGGGATATGCCTTGTAAAACTCCTCGGCAACACAAATTGCCGGAAAAAACTCCGTATTCTCCGCAGTCACTTTAAATTTTCCGTCCTGAATGGTATAAGACAGCTCCTCGCGCCATGTCCAAACATGCGGATCAGATACCCATGCATAGTATAAAATTACTGCCTCACCATCGGACGCTGAAA
Organism: Lachnospiraceae bacterium UBA7110; assembly: GCA_002492295.1. Taxonomy (GTDB): domain Bacteria; phylum Bacillota; class Clostridia; order Lachnospirales; family Lachnospiraceae; genus COE1. The sequence goes on along the minus strand of DKYC01000085.1, from coordinate 26,096 downwards.
GAATCCGGTAATTTTTCTCATCTCCGTCCCAAGGCCAAGGGCTTGACCAGCCAAACGTGGTGTAGCGCACATGATTATCGTCCATGCCCCAGGAAAGATTCAGCGAATCCGACAGTTCGCTCCGTATGCTCACATCCGACAGCGCAAAAATCATCTTTCCGTCACGACTGCAAAATGCTTTTGCCCACTGTTCCAGATAATCCACACAATCCGATTCATCATAGGAATGCTCCGTAGCCTCATTATGCGTTCCTGTATCACCAATCACATTCCCTGCCGGAAGAACTGCTTCATCTGTATCTGTAAGCGGTATGTTTTCAATCCTCCCCTGATTCCGCGCCGTATTTTGTGCCGTCTGCGTCTTCGTATTCATACCGCCTGCCTCATTTACCATAACAAACTGTTTCGAACCACTGCCATTTTCAGCAGTATCCGTTTCAACCTTCTCGGTCATAAAACAGACCGCAACTGCTGCAACCACCGTCACTGTCACTACAGTTACCCAAAAAGTCGGTTTTTTATAGCACAGTATATTTTTTACCCGCCCCTTCACGCCGGTTTCCCCAAAGGCGACAGGACAGGCAGCGGTTGTTCTATGGTTGGTCGAGCAGGACAGCAATGCAAGCGCATATTCCCTTTTATACGCTCCTCCAAGTTCTTTTATCACCCTCTCGTCACAGGCTAGCTCAATGTCCCGGCACATCAGGATATATGCCGCCCATACAAGCGGATGGAACCAGTAAACTGCCAAAAGGATATATCCTATCGGTTTTATCAGATAATCCCTTCTCTGCCTGTGAACAGTTTCATGCTTTAACACATAGCTTAAATCCCCCTCACTCAAATCAGAAGGCACATAAATCCGCGTTTTAAGAAATCCAAACAAAAACGGCGAAACGATTTTATCACACCGGTAATATTTGACACCTCCCTGCTCGGCAGGAATCGCAAAACGTACCCTGCCTGCAATCTGAATCCAGCTAAAAGCCAAATACAGAAGCATCAGTCCAATGCCTGCAATCCATATCACGGACGCAATGCTAAAATATACATATGGCATGTTTACGCTCTCCTCACTGCCATTGTCCATTCCGCTTGCCCATATCATTTCTTCATTAATATTGCCCATGTCAAACACAGGCGCAGCATCCAAAGCATTCGGACTCCCATCGTGCTGTGTCATGCCATGCCCTGTGATTTCCGCTATATTACCATGCATTCCAGCACTGCTTGGCATCAGACTGAAAACCGATACTATTGAAAACGGCATAATCAGCCGGATTCCTACAAGCAGCCATAAGATACAGCACACGCTTTTGGGCGCTTTTTTCAGCAGAATCCTTGCTGCAATTACAGCCGTAATCAGATAACCTGCCGCAATGCCCTGATTTATAACAGATAAAAACAATCCTCTAACCATACTGCCATTCCCCCCCTTAATTCTTATAAGAATCAATAATTTTCTGTATTTCATCAATCTCTTTTTCCGTAAGCTGCTTTTTCCTGGTAAACGCCGCGACAAAGCTTGGAAGCGAACCGGAAAATGTTTTTTCTACCACCTCCATACTTTCCGCTGACAAAGCTTCCTCCCTTGATACAAGTGAAGTCACGATTGCATTTTCCGACTGAATTACCCCACGTTCCGACAAACGCCTGATTACGGTATAAGTAGTCGATTTTTTCCACTCAAGCTGCTCACTGCACAGCTTTACAAGCGCACTGCTTGAAACCGGTTCATTTGCCCACAAAATCTCACAAAAACGGTATTCACTTTCAAAAATCTTT
>DKYC01000085.1:10205-24012 GCA_002492295.1 Lachnospiraceae bacterium UBA7110 | reverse complement strand
GTATTCACTTTCAAAAATCTTTGGCGTTTCCATAACATTCCTCCATTCTGATACAACCTTGCGAATTTGGGCATAATCTAAAAATTCTCTTATATCCAAAAAGGTCTAATGCATTAAACTTATTTTTAGTTTAACGCATTAGACCTTTTTTGTCAATCTATATTTTCACAAAATACCGTCAGCTTTCTTTCGCGCCTCTCTCTACAAGATACGCAATCCACTCCTTCCGCTTCATGACAGAGCATTTCTTTGTTCCCAGCTTGCCTTCACTATTCATAAACGAAACTTTAATTCCTGTCGGTATAATCGGAATCAGACCGCCTACATTGCAGGTCTTTAAACCTGATATATCACCATAAGCTACAGAAAAGTTTTCCAAACCGAAACCGCCTACAAATATAAATTTTTCCTTCGTGAAGAAATAATTTCCTCTCGTCTGCGACATAAATGTCCACAAATCACCCTGAGTATGCTCCTCAATCACATCATCCGCCGCAATTAATTCAAGTTCCTTCAGGGTTTGTTCCCACTTTTCCTTTTTACTCTGTGCCAGCTTCATTGTATTTCTCCTCTCTCATTTGAAATTAAGCATTTGTTGTGTTATTGACATCATTGATTGTAATTCCTATTCCAATAAATGTCAAGAGATTTTGCACCATTCATATAAAACGCCAAAAAGTTCCCGCGCATAATAAGTCGGAAAAAGCCATCCCGCTGTTTTGGCGGGAACCGCGCCAAAGGAAAGCCCAAGCCTGTCTGCTATTACTCCTGCCCGGTATTCATGAAATTCGTTTGTCACAATCGCAATTTCCCCGGGAAGCCCTTTCTCCTGAATCAGCTTATAGGAAAACACAAGGTTTTCACGCGTGGACGTGGACTGGTCCTCAAGGTAAATGCGCTGCGGATTAATCCCGTTTTCCACAAGATAACGGTAAATACACTCCGCCTCCGAAATATCCTCGTCCTGTCCCTGTCCTCCCGAAGCCACACAGACAGCATCAGGATATTCATTCAGATACGAAACCGCCGCATCCATCCGCTCTGTCAGAATCAGGCTTGGACGCTCCCCATATACCCTGCACCCAAGCACAACCGCCGTCGCATTCCTCACAGGTTTTGTATGCGCCGCCCTGATCATACATACAGATATCACAATCACCAGCACAATACCGGTCAAAATCCCTATTCCGGCAAGACCCAGGACAATCCTTCCGGTCCTGTGCTGCCACCATTTTGCAAGCTGCCTGTTGCAATACGGCATAAACAATGCATAGAACATGAGTAAGGTACAGGCTGTCAGACCCGCGGCATTTCCGATATTTAATATCCTTCTTTTGATTAACGGCAATACAAGACCCGCAAAGCCTGCCGCACCTGTCAAAAACAAAAATAACCGAACACTCCCCGCTATCATCTTTTGCAGCTTCAAATTCTTCTCCTTTTAAGAAAAGGCAACAGATTTGCTGTCGCCTTTTAAACATATGCTTATATTCTGTCTTTTATTTTTTACATTAGAACTCCATGCTGAATATCTCTGAGTCATCAGAATTTCTATATACCAGCTTTAAGACCGTATTCTGATTTCCTGTCTCTGAAATCAGCTGATCGCGAATCGCTTCAAAAATTTCGGAATTGCTTGTAAAATACGCATTCATTGCCGATTCCGCATCATCCGCTACATCAACTGCATCCATCATGGTAAAAATCATGGAAATCGTATCGCCTTCAACCTCAAAAGAAATTTCCATACCTTCTAATCCAGCATTCATCATCTCCGTGAACTGCGCACATTCATCTGATTTTGTCCACTCCTCAAGGGATGCTGAAGCCTCAGACGCAACTACCACATCGCCTGCATTTGTCGCTGTTTCCTCCGCGTCGTCTGTCTCATCCGCATCTGCATCCTCATCCGCGTCATCTGTCCCGTCTGCGTCTACATCCTCATCCGCGTCATCTGTCCCGTCTGCGTCTGCGTCCTCATCCGCATCTGCGTTTACATCCGGCAAATCTGCCGTTTTCTGTTCCGTTATCCCGGCACCGCCGATACTTACCCCTGTATTTTGTGCATCATCATTCTTCGAACCGCATGCCGTAACAGAAAAAATCATTGCCGTAACAATTGCTACTGATAATAATACATTCACCATTTTCTTTTTCATATTATTTTCCTCTCATACTCCATAAATATGTGTTTAAAGCACCAACAATAAAAAAGTCTATCATCAAAAAAATAATATGTCAATTCCATTCCATAAAGATTGGCAAAACACAACAAAAAAAATGCCGCAAATCATATAATCTGCGACATCTTTTTGTAAATGTCATTAAAAATCCTGGCTATAAATTACAGAATCATCAGCATTTCTGTACTCAATTCTCAATACGGTATTCTCGTTGCCTGTTTCGTTAATCAGCTCGTCGCGTACCGACTCAAACAGGGAAGCGTTGTTTGAGAAAAGCTCGCTTATTGCTTCCTCAGCGTTATCCGCAACTTCAATCTGCTCATCATACTGGTATACCAAAGAAATCACATCGCCGTCAACCTCAAAGAATACCTTAACACCCTGATCTGCCATTCCCTCATTCATCATGTCCAAAAACTGATTGCACTCGTCAGACTCTATCCACTCGTCAAGGGACATCTGACCTTCCGCCGCCGCAGTTGACTCGGGTGCTGCAGTCGACTCTTCCGCCTCTGCCACAGTTGACTCAGGCGTTGCATCCTGTGCTGCTGAAACCGGTGCATCAGCCGCCGTGTTTTGCGCGTCATCTGCCTTAGAGCCGCAAGCTGTAACGGAGAACATCATTGAGGTAATGACTGCTGCTGTTAATAATACTTTTACTATTTTCTTTTTCATATTGTTTTTCCTCTCCTCATACATAAATATGTGTTTAGTTCACCAACAATGTGTAAGTCTATCATTAAAATGCAGAAAAGTCAATTCCTTTCCTTAAAATTGGCAGATTCCAATAAAAAAAGTGCCGTAATCCATGTAATCTACGACACTTTTTATAAACATTATATTATATATTTCGGATTTTCCAACCCATTCTAAAAACGATTTGCATCAGCCGCTTCCTGAATCGCAACTGCAACTGCAACGGTAGCGCCAACCATCGGGTTATTGCCCATACCGATTAAGCCCATCATTTCAACATGTGCCGGAACGGAAGAAGAACCTGCAAACTGTGCGTCGGAATGCATACGTCCCAAGGTATCCGTCATACCGTAAGATGCGGGACCTGCTGCCATGTTGTCCGGGTGAAGCGTACGTCCCGTACCGCCGCCTGACGCTACTGAAAAATATTTCTTTCCCTTCTCCGTACACTCTTTCTTGTATGTACCTGCAACCGGATGCTGGAATCTTGTCGGATTTGTTGAGTTCCCTGTAATGGATACGTCAACGCCTTCTTTCCACATGATTGCAACGCCTTCCTGAACATCATTGGCACCGTAGCAGTTCACCTTGCCGCGAGGACCGTTCGGGTCAGAGTAAGACTTTCTGAATACTTCCTTAACCGTATTGGTATACGGATCGTACTCTGTCTCAACAAAGGTAAATCCGTTAATACGTGCGATAATCTCTGCCGCATCTTTTCCAAGACCGTTTAAGATAACACGGAGCGGTTTCTGGCGAACCTTGTTTGCCTTCTCTGCAATACCGATTGCGCCTTCTGCAGCTGCAAAAGACTCATGACCTGCCAAGAAGCAGAAGCACTCTGTTTCTTCCTCAAGGAGCATCTTTCCTAAATTACCATGTCCAAGACCAACCTTACGGTTGTCCGCTACGGAGCCGGGAACACAGAATGCCTGTAAGCCCTCACCGATTGCCGCTGCTGCGTCTGCAGCTCTCCTGCAGCCCTTCTTAATTGCGATTGCCGCACCTACCGTGTATGCCCAGCAAGCGTTCTCAAAACAGATTGGCTGGATTTTCTTAACCTGGTCATAGACGTCAAGACCTGCATCCTTCGTAATCTTCTCAGCCTCTTCGATGGATGAAATTCCATAGCTGTTTAACACTTCGTTAATTTTATTGATTCTTCTTTCATAGGATTCGAATAATGCCATAATTATTTTACCTCCTTATCTGTTCTTGGGTCAATAATCTTTACGGCATCCGCTACACGGCCGTACTGACCTGATGCCTTCTCCCATGCTGTGTTCGGGTCATCGCCCTTCTTAATAAAGTCAGTCATCTTGCCAAGACTTACAAACTTATATCCGATAATCTTATCATCCGCGTCAAGTGCAATGCCTGTTACATAACCCTCTGCCATTTCAAGATAACGGGGACCTTTCTTAAGCGTACCGTACATTGTACCAACCTGGCTTCTAAGGCCTTTTCCTAAGTCCTCAAGACCTGCGCCGATTGCAAGTCCGTCCTCAGAGAACGCAGACTGGGAACGTCCGTAAACAATCTGAAGGAATAACTCTCTCATCGCTGTGTTGATTGCATCACATACAAGATCCGTATTCAATGCCTCCATAACCGTCCTTCCGGGAAGGATTTCCGCCGCCATTGCCGCAGAATGCGTCATGCCGGAGCAGCCGATTGTTTCAACCAATGCTTCCTGAATGATACCTTCCTTCACGTTCAGCGATAACTTGCAGGCTCCCTGCTGAGGTGCACACCAGCCAATGCCGTGTGTAAAGCCGGAAATGTCCTTGACATCCTTTGCCTTTACCCAGTTTGCTTCTTCCGGAATCGGTGCGCAGCCATGATTGCCGTCACGTGCTACTACACACATTTCTTCAATTTCCTTTGAATAAATCATGTGAAAACTCCTTTCGATTCTATCACTTATATTTTAAATGCCACGCATTTAATAACGGATTGATACCACAGCAGTCCCCCTGTTATCTGGATAAAGCAATAACCGTTTTGGGATTTGCCATGTTAATTGCACATTTTTATTTTCGCATAAATCGACAAAAATAGCAATTAAAAAATGATTTTTTTGACAAAAAATTATCAAATTTTTATGATTGCCAAATTCTATGCATTTTTTCTCACTCACTCCCCCGTTTTTTTGAAAATGCTGTCCGCTTCGATATAGCCGCGAACCATTGATGTTGGGTAAATGTTGGAGTTTCTGCCAATGACTGTACCGGGATTTAAGACGCTGTTGCAGCCGACCTCCACATTGTCGCCGAGCATTGCGCCCATTTTCTTTAAGCCTGTTTCGATATTGCCGTATGCTGATTTTACAACGACAAGCGTTTTATCGCTTTTGACATTTGACGTAATCGAGCCTGCACCCATATGCGACTTGTAACCCAAAATACTGTCGCCGACATAGTTGTAGTGCGGCACCTGTACTTTATTAAACAAAATCACGTTTTTAAGCTCCGTTGAGTTTCCGACAACCGCACCCTTTCCGACAACCGCATTGCCGCGGATAAACGCACAGTGACGGATTTCAGCGTCCTCGTCGATAATGCACGGTCCGTTGATACATGCTGTCGGCGCTACTTTAGCGGACTTTGCAATCCAAATGTTTTCACCACGCTTTTCAAATTTATCTGGGGAAAGCGTGTTTCCAAGTTCCGTGATGAATGCGCCGATTTTCGGCAAAAGCTCCCACGGGTAAACTGCCCCGTCAAAAAGTGATGCCGCAATAGTTTCCTCCAAATTGTAAAGATTTTGAATTTGTAATTGTTCCATTTTATCATTCCTCCATTTTTACCTTTTTTCCATACTGCATTCTGGACATGCCATACTGACGGCATGTCGTAAGTACGGCAAGAACTGTCTATAAGATTTTTTGATTTTATCATCATGTTTTTTGCAAATTTAAAAATCTCCCGCATGCATAACACTTACTACGGCTGTGAAAAAATCTGCATAATTTGGGCAGTGTCCATGAAAAATGCGGACCGTCCGTCATCACCAGGCTCCTGCATGGACTGCGTTACTGCCTCCCCTTTTTGGGACTTAAGCGCCTCTCCCATATTGTTAAAGTCAAACCGAATGGTTTCGTTTTCATACTTTAAGCACGCCTCAAACGGCTTGCCCGCTTTTGAAATAAAGCCGCTCACCTTGTTTTTTGTTTTTCCCGTGGTAAACAGCTCCTGCATAATCTCCTCGGAAAGCGCTGCCTGCGCTACAGTATGTCCGATGCGAAAACCGCATGTACACTCTAAATACCATTTACTCTTTTTTAGTTTATGCTCCTTGCAGCGCGGACATGCAAGGTTTATTTCCACAGGTGGCTCCTGCCCCGGAAAATCAAATACGACCTGATTATCGTCGTTCAGCTTCAGTGCAGCCTCAAACGGTTTTCCTGTTTTTCCCGTAAAGCCGCTTAGCACCACCGTTTTTTTATCCGTAAGAAGCGCCGTTACTTCGGTGTCATTTAAGTCTTTTCCCGCGATTTTTCCAATCGCAAATTTACACCCCGCCCCGTCCTTTTTATAATTAGAGCACCCGTATCCAAACGGCGTCGTCATTATCTCTCCGCCGCAGACTGGGCACGCAACGCCGATTTTTCTGCCTGCGCTTAACGCTTTGGCGTCTTTCTGTGAGAGCTTGCTAATCTGTTCAGCAAGCTGTTTTGTCAAATCCCTGTCGCGGATTCGGATGGTTTCCCTGCGGATAAAATCCTCCAACTTTGCGCGGTAGTCTCCAACATCGATTGTTCCGTTTGTGATACCGTCAAGTCCTTTTTCCCATGACGCGGTCATTTTGGGATTAAGCAGCGCGGGCACAGTCATTGCGACAACCTCATACACCATCTCCCCGAAATTTTCGGGCGTAATCACCTGCGTCTTTTTATTCAGCTTTAAATAGCCGATACGGATTAATTTTTTAATGATTTCCGCGCGCGTTGCACTTGTCCCGATGCCGGAACCCTTAATTTGCGCGCGCAGCTCCTCATCCTCGATTAACTGTCCGGCATTTTCCATCGCTAAAATCATGGAACCTGATGTGTAGCGTTTGGGCGGTGAGGTTTTGCCCTCCTTGATTTCAAAGCTGTTTGCGGCAACCGTATCGCCTTTTTTGAGCGTCTTAGCAAGCTCCAACAGCTTTTTTGTATTGTTCTTTTTTGCATTCTTATTGACACTGTCCTCGCTTTCCCCCTGGCCGGACACGTCATTTTCCTCCTCGTCCGCGTCCTCAAGCGTCTTTCCAAGCACTTCAAGATAGCCAAGCGCTTTGAGTGCTTTTGCTGACGCAAACAGCGACTCGGTTTCAATGCCGATTACAAGCTTTAATGTCTGATATTCCGCAGGCGGATAAAAGATACTCAAAAAACGACGTACAATCAAGTCAAACACCTTTTGCTGCAATGGCGAAAGCGTACCAAGCTCCGTAAGCTGTCCTGTCGGGATAATCGCATAATGGTCTGTCACCTTGCTGTCATCTGTATACTGTGTTCTTGCAAGATTTTCGTACCGTTTATTTGTTAAAATATTGTCAATGGATGTCTGCGTCGGCGGATATCCTTTTAAACGACTTATGTTTTTAAAAATTTCTTTTGCCACTGCCTTAGTCAGCACACGCGCATCCGTTCTAGGATATGTGGTCAGCTTTTTTTCATATAAATCCTGCGCAACCTGCAGCGTTTCGTCAGGACTTATTTTAAATTTTTTGGCACATTCCGCCTGTAACTCCGCAAGGTTAAACAACAACGGCGCTTTCTTTTTGGAGATGCCTTTTTCCAGCGTTTTCACCACTGCCAGCTTCCTGTCAAACGACGCAATCAGCGACGCAGCGTCCGTTTTCTCTTTAAAACCGTTTTCCTTGTATAGCTTTGGCGATGCAAAATAAGCAGAGCCTTCCACCGCTTTCCATTCCGCCTCAACATGCGCGTCCGTGAAGTCGCCTACAACCCTGTAAAACGGTGTTTCCTTGAAATTACGGATTTCCCGCTCCCTGTTTACAACCATGCCAAGCACGCACGTCATCACACGCCCAACCGCTATTGCCGTGTAGTCCTTTGTCGCCGCCGCATTGTTTAAAAGCCTGCCGTATTTTACGGACATGACGCGCGAGAAATTAATACCCATCGCGTAATCCTCAATCGAACGCATAATGCCCGACTTTCCGAGATTTGCGTAATCGGTCATCGGTCTTGCCTGCGCGATTCCGCGTCGGATTTCCTCCTCTGTCTGCGAGTCAATCCAAACGCGCAGCTCTGTCATGCCCTTGCGCACGCCGCCGAAATTGCGGATGTTTTCCTCAATCGTCTGTCCCTCTTTTCCGGAGTCGCCCGCCCAGTATACGGTATCGATATCTTCCCTGTGGAGAAGTCTGTTTACAATCTGATACTGCTGCTTTACGTTTGCAATCACGCCGTATTTATATGTTTCGGGCAGAAACGGCAAATCCTTAAGCATCCACTTTTTGTATTTGATATCGTATTCCTCGGGATAAACCATTTCCACCAAGTGTCCTACGCACCAGGTTATGACATACGTGTCATTTTCTATGTAGCCGTTGTTCCTGCCTGACACGCCGAACACCTTCGCGTAGTCCTGCGCCACGGAGGGTTTCTCCGTTATGATTAATTTTTTCCCCACACGTTCCTCCTGCTCGTTATTTGTTTTACGTACAGAAAGAGCAGCATATACTGCTCTTTTATTTCTCCCACGCTGTTGCTTCCTGCTCTCCCAAACTTGGATCTGCGTATTTTGCCAAGTTCTTATTTCTGCCCGCTTTTCCAGTAAGCAGGAAGCTGCCGAACTGAATATCTGCAAAATCACCTCGACAACTTCCATATTAATATACTTGATTATACTATTTTATTTTTTGCAATATACCCCTGTGCCTTCAACAGCTCTGCGCAAAGAACCGCGCCGCCTGCCGCGCCTCTGACCGTATTGTGGGAAAGTCCCACGAACTTCCAGTCATATACGCTGTCCTCACGGATACGGCCGACCGATATGCCCATGCCGTTCTCATAATCCACGTCAAGCGCAACCTGCGGTCTGTTATCATCCTCTAAATACTGGATAAACTGCTTCGGTGCACTTGGAAGGTTCAACTCCTGCGGCACACCCTTAAAGCTTACCAGCTTTTCAATCAACTGCTCCTTTGTCGGCTGCTTCCGAAACTTCACAAACACTGCCGCCGTATGACCGTTTAACACGGGCACACGGATACACTGGCAAGTAATCACGGGAGAATCCGCAGGAACAATCACGCCATCTTTAATTTCACCCCAAATGCGCAGCGGCTCCTTCTCGCTCTTCTCTTCCTCACCGCCGATATAAGGAATAATATTTCCCTCCATCTCGGGCCAGTCCTTGAACGTCTTTCCCGCGCCGGAAATCGCCTGATACGTTGTCGCAACAACCTCGTACGGCTCAAACTCTTTCCATGCCGTAAGTACCGGCGCATAACTCTGAATCGAGCAGTTTGGTTTTACCGCAACAAATCCTCTTGTCGTGCCAAGGCGCTTTTTCTGGAAATCAATGACTTTCATGTGGTCAGGATTGATTTCGGGAACCACCATCGGAACGTCGGGTGTCCAACGGTGTGCCGAGTTATTGCTGACAACGGGTGTTTCCGTCTTTGCATATTCCTCCTCGATTTTCTTGATTTCTTCCTTTGTCATGTCTACTGCAGAGAATACAAAATCAACCTCAGAGGCAACCTTCTCCACCTCATTCACATTCATTACCACAATCTTTTTTACTGCCTCCGGCATCGGCGTCGTCATTTTCCAGCGTCCTCCGACTGCCTCCTCATATGTCTTTCCTGCGGAACGCGGGCTTGCCGCAATCGTTGTCACTTCAAACCACGGATGATTTTCCAAAAGGGAAATAAATCTCTGTCCTACCATGCCTGTACCGCCTAAAATACCTACCTTTAATTTTTCACTCATTGTTTTTCCTCCTCTGATTGCCAATCTCATATAATAATAATTACCGTTTTAAATATTCCTTTTGAATACGAATAACCTCTTTCATCGCCTCCGGTCCGGGGGCGCCGATTGTCATGCGCTTGTTGACGCACGCCTCCAGGCTGACTGCCTCATATACATCCTGCTCAAATACAGGACTGACTGCCTTTAATTCCGCAAGGGACAACTCGTCAATCGCCTTATCCTGCTCAATGCAGTACAACACCAGCCTTCCGATAATGCCGTGCGCATCCCGAAACGGCACACCGTGATTGACAAGATAATCCGCCGCGTCCGTTGCATTGGTAAAGCCCTTCATAGCACTCTCCCGCATCACATCCTTGCGGAATTTCAGTGTTTCAAGCATTCCCGTAAACAGCGCCACGCAGCCCTTTACCGTATCAATCGCATCAAACGTCAGTTCTTTATCCTCCTGCATATCCTTATTATACGCAAGCGGAATACCTTTCATTGTCGTCAAAATGGACATCAGCGCACCGTACACACGCCCTGTCTTGCCGCGCACAAGCTCCGCAATATCCGGATTTTTCTTCTGCGGCATAATGCTGCTGCCTGTCGAGTACGCGTCGTCAATCTCCACAAAACGGTACTCATTGGAATTCCATATGATAATTTCCTCACTGAAACGGCTCAGATGCATCATAATCGTGGAAAGAGCCGAAAGCAGTTCAATAACATAATCCCTGTCGGCAACCGAATCCATGCTGTTTAACGTCGGGCCGTCAAAATCAAGAAGCTGCGCCGTATATGTCCTGTCCAAAGGATATGTCGTACCGGCAAGCGCCCCCGAACCTAAAGGACAGTAATTCATACGTTTATAAATATCGCAAAGACGCTCCCTGTCGCGCTTAAACATCTCAAAATACGCGCCCATATGATGTGCGAGCGTAATCGGCTGTGCCTTTTGCAGGTGCGTAAAGCCCGGCATATACGTTTCGGTATTGTTCTCCATAATCATAAGAACCGCCTCAAGCAGTTGTTTTAAAAGACCGTCCAGTTCCGTGATTTCATGCCGTGTATATAATTTCATGTCAAGCGCAACCTGATCGTTCCTGCTTCTGCCTGTATGGAGTTTTTTGCCCGCGTCGCCAATCCGTTCAATCAGATTCGCCTCCACAAAGCTGTGAATATCCTCATATTCGTCCGTAATCGCCAGCGTTCCCGATTCGACATCTTTTAAAATCCCCTCCAAGCCTTCCAAAATCCGATTTTTTTCGTCCTCCGTCAGGATGTTCTGTTTTGCAAGCATTTTCACATGCGCCATGCTGCCCTCAATGTCCTGCCGGTAAAATTTTTGGTCAAAAGATATGGACGCGTTAAAATTATATACCAATTTGTCCGTCTCCTTTGTAAATCTGCCGCCCCATAGCTGTGCCATCTTAAGCCGCCTCCCATATTTTTCATTATAATGGTTTTTGTTATAAAATGTAATAAAATCTTTCTTATAATAACATACCTTTTGCACAGTTTCAAGGAGAAAGAGCCAAGAATCTCACATCCTGAAATTCCCGGTTTTGCTATTTGATTTCCGTTTTCCGGTAAACCTGATACAGAAGAGGCAAAAGAATACAAAAAAGAATGAAATACATTGTCAGGATAATTGGAACAGCCCCAACTACCCTGTCACCAATCTGATACAGGTTAAACGTTTTTACTGCGGTGTATACTTGCAGCAGTTGGTCTGGAAGAAGTCCCAGTACTTCTGAAAGAACAGATATTCCACTCAAAAATGATGGAATAAATAATAAAATAAAAGGAATTGATACCGCCAGTGCTTTTGAGTGTGTTTTCGCGGACGCAAACATGGACAGAAACAGGATAAACAGGTTTCCTAAATATCCCCCCAGGACTGTCAGCAAATAATCTTGCAGGTATGTGATGTTGTAAAAAGCTTTCCAGTTTGAAAATCCGTTCTGAATAGCACAACCAGCCCCGCCGAATCCCAACACTGTTAATATAATCCCCGAATACAGTACTACCGTTATCCAATAAATAGATGTAACTACGATAAAACCTGCCTTTATTTTTGCGGCAACCGCTTTATCCCTGCCCAATTTGGCAGAGAAAAAAACAGAATCCGCTTTCAGCTGGAATTCATCCGAAAATATTCCCGCTGCCAGAAAACCAGTGGTTAAAACTACCAGCATAATAATCGAAGGGGCATATTCCAATAGTGCTGCCCACCCGTCTGCATACTCATAATAAAATGGTTTTTTCAGTTTCTCATATTGCGCTATTAAAAATTGTTGTTCCTGCTCGGAATAGCGGTTTTCCTGTTCGTCTGACTTTAGCCATTCAACCAAATTAGCTGTCCTCCTGTCATAAAACGAGCTGATTTCTTCCTGCGTAACACTGTCTGCACGATAATAGTTATAACTCTGAAAACTTCCAAATGCCCTGTTTATCATATCCCTTATGTCGGAAAAACCCTGTTTTTTGGAATACGCCTTGTTGTTTTCTGTCACATCTTTGGAAAGATACTCTTTGGAATTATTGATAAGCGCATTTTCCTGCAGCACTTTTCGTAGTACATCATCTGTAATATATCCAGCCCATTTATTTTTTTCGTCCCGCAATGCCGAAGCAGCGGCTATACCTATTGTATTGTTTCCATTTTCGTCCACATAGTCCACATACCCAATGGCAAAATAACTGACAACACATAAAGAAACCGCCAATATGGTTAATACGATTCTGCTGACAGGTTTTAAAAAAATCTTTTTTAGTTCAAAGTACGTCATTATCATCACCAGCCTTTTCTCCGAAATAGTATAGAAACACATCTTCAAGGGAAGGACTGACACATACGGCTGTTTCACAAGGCTTTTCTGCTGAAATAACCCGTAAATCCACGCTATGTCTGTCCGTTTTTATGTTGGAAACCTTATATCTTTTTGTTATAGAAGATACCTCCTGCTGCGGAACAGGACATTGCCAAACCTTTTCCGGCATTGTATTGGTAATCTCGTCCAATGTTCCCTTATTTACGATTGCTCCGTCTTTCATCATCAGTATTTCATTAGCGGTATACTCAATATCAGAAACAATATGGGTGGACAACAATACCAGGCGTTCTTCTGAAAGTCCACTGATCAGATTCCGAAAACGTATTCTTTCATTCGGGTCAAGTCCTGCCGTTGGCTCGTCAAGTATCAAAATCTTAGGGTTATTTAACATTGCCTGTGCAATCCCGACACGCCTTTTCATTCCACCGGATAACTTTTTCAATTTTTTGTCTGCTGCTTTTGCAAGTCCCACCTTGGTTATTAACTCATTTGTTCTTTTTCTTGCGACAGCAGGACGTACTCCCTTGATTGCAGCAATGTAGAAAAGATAGTCTTTTACAGTAAACTCCGGGTAAAAACCAAAATCCTGCGGCAAGTATCCCACTAAATTTCTGTATTCGCCGTCCATTTCAAAAATATCTTTTCCGTTGCAATAAATACTCCCACCGGTGGGTTTTAGCAAAGTACACAGCATTCTCATTAAAGTAGTTTTTCCTGCTCCATTTACGCCCAATAAACCATATATTCCATTTGTCATAGTGAGATTTATATGGTCTACCGCAACAAACTCACCAAATCCTTTTGTCAAGTTATCTAATACCAGTTTCATTTAACTTTTCCTCCCAGTAATAATTGCAGCAATGTAGTGTTCGATAAATTGCATAGGCCAAAAAAGCGAAAGCAATTCCAATAAAAACCAGCCAAAGAGGAATTGTGATAGCGGTATATATCCTCTCGTTCAAAATAACCACCAGCCAAATTGCACTCCATGCGATACACATCATAATTGCTGTTGTTTCNNTAGCTGCTGTTACCGTCATAGGAAATATAAATTGCATAAAAAGCTGCGAAAACAAAATGTTCATTGTAAAAGCAGTAGACAAACAGAAAATAGTAATCAGAACAATATCCACAATACCAAACAGCAACAT
>DKYC01000085.1:9419-10054 GCA_002492295.1 Lachnospiraceae bacterium UBA7110 | reverse complement strand
CACATCATAATTGCTGTTGTTTCACCAAATGGACATTTGCTGCACAAAATCCCAAAACAGACAGCCGCTGTTACTGTCATAGGAAATATAAACTGCATAAAAAGCTGTGAAAACAAAATATCCAGTGTAAATGCAGTAGATATACAGAAAACAGTAATCAGAACAGTATCCACAATACCAAACATCAGCATTCTCGCTGCGTATATTTGACGTAATGAGTAATACGAAGTTGCTTCAATTTCCATTGACTGATACGTTTGATTTTTCCATAATTCCGGGATAATCAGAATAATAAACAAAGAGGCCGCCACTCCCAATATTCTTTGTTCAAATTGTCCAACTTGTGCGGACGGCAATACAGCCCATAACAAAATGAGCAGCAGTATCTGTAATAACCACCACCTCTTCCGTATCAGACGCAGCTGCACCCATAAAAATTCCCAATAAGTCAATATGCGTTCCTGTTCGGCGAAACAGTATACTTCTATTGATTTCCTTACGGTTTCAGCCATTTTCTGTTCATTGGGAATAATTTTTATACTCTCCTTATACTCTTTAAGCTTTCCTTCTAAATCCACAAAATCACTCCTCTCTTAGCAGTTTTTCCAACCGCATTTTTGCCTGTTTTATACGGT
>DKYC01000085.1:0-9075 GCA_002492295.1 Lachnospiraceae bacterium UBA7110 | reverse complement strand
TATATGTAATGCTTTGGATATTTCCGCAAGTTTCAATTCCTGAAAATAATAAAGGACAATTACATCATGTAAATTTTCCGGCAAGTTGCTTAAAGCCGCTTCGATTGCAATTTTACTAAGTATGTCCTCCGTTTCCGATTGCCATAAACCATTTTGAATTTCTCTGGATTGTTCTTCCAATGGACTCTCCTTTACCTTTTTATAATAGTCCCTACAGAGATTTCCTGCTATGGTGTACAAATAGTTTTGAGTTTTTCCAATATAACGGTAATCGGATAATTTTTCAAAAAAATGCAGAAAAGTTTCCTGTGTCAAATCTTCGGCATAAGATGCATCAAGGCAATGATAACGGCAATATTTTAATATTTCCTTATAATACTTGCGGACAAATACATCAAAAGCATTTTCATTGCCACGCTTCATTTTTTGTATTAACAGCAAATCAAAATCCACAAAATCCTCCTTTCCCGTTATTGAAAGCCAATGTACATTTTTCTTTCTATCATGTATAACGAATAAGCGTCCTAAAAAGATAGCGGATACGTAATCTTTTTCAGCATTTTCTCTCTTTTCCCCACCACATCAGCGTATAATTATATACAGATAACGAAAGGCCAGCAATAATCCTTTCCTTGCTGTCCGGATGCCTGACGGCTTTCGTTTGTTTGTCCTGCCGCAGTTTTCTTTTGCATAAAAAGAAAAGTAACGCGCACTTTTGTCATATTTCTTCATATAATATTTTATAATTCCATCGTTCCTGAAAGGCGGCGGTCGCAAATGCAATGCAACCCTTCAAATAAATCCTTTCTGCGTTTGGAGCACGTTTCCTTCTCCTATTACAGTGTCCTCGGAGAGGTATCGGTTCTAAACGATATCAATTTTCATGTGGAAAAAGGCTCGTTTGTGGCCTTAGTCGGGCCAAGCGGCTGCGGCAAGTCTACCATCCTATCCCTGATTTCCGGTCTGTTAAAACCGGTCGGCGGATATATCACGTTTTATTCCGATGATTTTTGCGCGCCTAAAGTCGGATATATGCTCCAGCATGACCATCTGCTCGAATGGCGCGATGTTTACCATAATATTATGCTCGGGCTTGAAATCCAAAAAAATAAAACACCGGAAAATCTCGCTTTTATAGACGAACTGCTCGAAAAATACAAGCTCTCTGATACCAAAAACAAAAAGCCCTCCGCGCTCTCAGGCGGTATGCGCCAGCGCATTGCGTTAATCCGTACGCTTGCCACACGTCCTGACTTGCTACTCCTGGATGAGCCATTCAGCGCCCTCGACTACCAGACACGGCTGCGGATATCCTCCGATGTGCGTGGAATTATCAAATCGGAGAAAAAGACGGCAATTCTTGTAACACACGACATTTCGGAGGCGGTATCAATGGCGGATGTCGTAATCCTGCTCACAAAGCCGCCCTGCACTGTAAAGGATATCATTCCGATAGAATTTGAAAAGAATGGAATCAATCGCGATGAGATACGTACCTCTAAGCTGTTTCAGGAATATTTTGATAAAATATGGAGGGAAATGCAGGATGAAAACACAGACATCTAAAAACAGTAAAAAAAGTTATAGTATTATCGCCGCAACGGAAACGCTGGGACAGCAAAAGTATATCAGGCATCAGAAAATGCGGAAACGATATATCTTTTGGAGCCGTATCATTTTATTTGCAGGCTTTCTGTTATTGTGGCAGGCAGCAGCAACGTTTGGCTGGATTGATAAATTTTATTTCAGTTCCCCTGCGGAAATCGGAAAACTTTTCATTCATGATATCAAAGACAGGTCGCTTTTAAACCACATTGGTATTACGCTCTTTGAATCAGGTGTGAGCTTTCTGCTGATTATACTGTTCTCGCTGTTAACCGCTACCTTTTTTTGGTTTTACCCGTCGCTGGGAAAACTGTTTGAGCCGTTTTTAATCGTTTTAAACAGCCTGCCAAAATCAGCGCTTGCCCCGTTAATTATCGTGTGGCTTGGCACAGGGCTGCGTACTATTATTTTATGCGGAATGTCTGTCGGTATTTTCGGTTGTATTTTGAACCTGTACCAGTCGTTTTCACAGACAGATCCGGAACGCCTGAAACTAATCGAAACGCTTGGCGGAACAAAGATGCAGGCATTTACAAAAGTCGTTTTCCCGGGGAATATTCCCACGTTTATATCCCTCTCAAAGGTCAACATCGGGCTTGCCCTTGTTGGCGTTATTATCGGTGAATTCCTAGCGGGCAGACGCGGACTTGGATACCTCATTATCTACGGAAGCCAGGTATTTAAACTTGATATGGTGATTCTGAGTATCGCAATTTTATGTGTTATCGCCATGCTGATTTATGGCATTTTAAATGTTATTGAACAAAAAAGCGCATCCTGATACCTGATACGATTTTCCGGCCTCTCTATATTCAGGCATAACCGTTACACCGGATACCCGGATAATGCAATTCTCACAAATATGCTTGTCTTATCGGGTTTTTACCGTTATAATGATAATATGAATTAAATATGTAAACACAATACAGAAAGGAATGGATATACTTATGACACCAGATTTAAATATGTTTTCACTGGAAGGAAAAACTGCTCTCGTAACAGGCGCTAATACCGGTTTGGGACAGGGAATCTGCGTCGCCTATGCAAAAGCGGGTGCAAATGTAATCGGAGTGGCAAGGCGAAGCTGTGAGGATACTGCTGGCAAAATTGCCGATATTGGCGGAAGCTTTCAGGAGATTATCGCCGATTTATCAGATATCTCTGTTATTCCCCAAATTGTTGAACAGGCGCAAAAGGCTTATGGACGTGTGGATATCCTCGTAAACAATGCAGGAATTATCAAGCGGTGCGATGCCGTGGATGTCTCTGTTGAGGATTGGGATTCCGTTATTAACATCAACGAAAAAATGGTGTTCTTTCTCTCCCAGGCATTTGCCAAAGGCTGGCTGAAAGACAATCGGGGCGGTAAGATTATTAACATCGCATCCATGCTGAGCTATCAGGGCGGAATCCGCGTACCGGCATACACCGCCAGCAAAAGCGCGATTATCGGTCTTACAAGGGAACTTGCCAACGAATGGTCAAAACATCATATCAACGTAAACGCCATTGCTCCGGGATACATGGAAACAAACAATACGGAAAATCTCAGAAAGGACGAACAGCGAAGTGAGGAAATCCTTGGGCGGATTCCTGCCGGTCGTTGGGGAACGCCCGAAGATATCGCAGGCGCTGCCATTTTCCTTGCATCTGAGGCATCCTCTTATGTTCACGGATTTACGCTCGCCGTTGACGGCGGATGGCTGGCACGCTAAAGCTTTTTCAGTCCGCATACATAAATACGTGAAAACTGACAGTCGTTTTGTGACACGACTGTCAGTTTTTTCATGTATAGGAACGATAAGAAAAATTTATCAGCCCCACAAATTATATTTATTGTTGATAAAAGAAGAGAACGAATTTGCATCCTGACCGTACTGCATTCCCATGCTTTCCAGCTCGGCTGCCACACTGTCCGATACATTTGACGATAAAAACTGCAGCTTCTGGACAAACTCGCTCTTTGCGCCAAACATGGACTCCAAATCTTCCAGATTCGCATCCTTTAACCGGTCTTCATCTACCGATATGCTTCCATCCTTCCCTACAGTAACACCCAGTTTACCTAATTCCTCACTATTTTTGGAAGCAACCGATTTTAACATCTGATTATAATACATGTTCACGTTTGACGGGTTATTGTCAAGCTGCTTTCTCGTTTCGTTGTACTTCTCAATCAATATCTTTACCGCTTTGAGAACATCCTCTGTACTGCCGCTCTCTTTTGCTTTTGCAAAAAGACCGTCGTCCTTGTCGCTGATAAGTGCCTTTGCTGCTTCCTCCAGCGCGTCTGCCGCATTATCAAGTTTCTCATAAGACTTCTTCTTCGCCGCATCCGATTTCTGTGCCGCGTTGCTTTGCAGACTGTCTAACAAAGAAGTATTGTCCTTTTTATTGATATAGTTTAATAGTGATGAATTATTGACAGGGATGCCTGCCTTTCTTGCGGTTTCATTTAACATTTGTGTTGTAATTCTCATTGTCGGTTCCTCCTGTTTTTGTCATCTTATACTCAAATCCCTTAACTTAAGTAACAACTTGTTTACACTATTTATTTCGGATAAAATATTCATTTTTTAATACCCTGTGCACCATTTGACCATAAGATGACATAAAATGACTACCGGAACACGATTTTCCCTGTCGCCGGATCCATTGATTCCACAATTGCAAGCGATTCCAGTTGGATTCCCCTTGCCCTGATTTCCTTTCCGCCTTTTGGGAATCCCTTCTCTATTGCAATTCCAATC
The DNA here is from genome assembly GCA_002492295.1 of Lachnospiraceae bacterium UBA7110. Taxonomy (GTDB): domain Bacteria; phylum Bacillota; class Clostridia; order Lachnospirales; family Lachnospiraceae; genus COE1. The sequence continues at coordinate 4,720 of DKYC01000085.1, read as the reverse complement.
CCTTCAACGACAGCCCCTGCCTTATCCGTCAGCTCCAAAAGCCCCATCAGCGCACATCCATTTGCAAGAAAATCATCAATAATCAGCACATGATCTTCCCTCGTTAAGAACTTTTTTGAGACAATCACATCATACATATTAACATGCGTATAGGACTGTATTTTCGTACTGTAATTATCACTGTCCAGGTTAATGCTCTTGGCCTTTTTTGCGAACACAACAGGAACGTCAAATACTTCCGCCGCGATTGCCGCAATGCCAATTCCGCTTGCCTCTACTGTTAAAATTTTATTAATGTGCTTATCGGAAAAACGTCTCTTCCACTCCATTGCCATCTCACGAAAAAGCCTGACATCCATCTGATGGTTCAAAAAGCTGTCCACCTTAAGCACATTCCCTGCCCTTACTGCCGCATCCTTTAAAATCCGTTCCTCCAAAAGTTTCATTTATCATCACATTCCTCTCATCCTGTGAACTGCGGACAATCTTATATATTCTCAATCTGCCAGTCAATCGGTTCGACTCCATTGGACTCCAAAAATGCATTCGCCTGACTGAAATGCTTACACCCGAAAAAACCGCGGTATGCCGACAAAGGACTCGGGTGCGGCGCTTTGAGTATCAAATGCTTTGGGTTTGTAAGCATGGAGGCCTTGTTCTGTGCAGGTCTTCCCCACAGAAAATACACAATCGGTCTCTCCTGCGCATTCACTGCCTGTATCACGGCATCCGTAAACTGCTCCCATCCATGTCCCTGATGTGAATTTGCCTGGTGGGCACGCACCGTTAAAACCGTATTCAGGAGAAGCACCCCCTGATCCGCCCACTTTTTCAGATAACCGTTATTTGGTATGTAACAGCCCAAATCATCCTGCAGCTCTTTATAGATGTTTTGCAGGGACGGCGGTATTTCAGGCTGGCTTGGAAGCACGGAAAAGCTAAGACCATGCGCCTGATTTACATTGTGATACGGGTCCTGTCCCAAAAGCAGGACCTTAACCTTGCTCAACGGCGTATAGTGAAACGCATTAAAAATGTCATCCGCAGGCGGGTAAATGACTGCCCTGCTGTATTCATCCTTCACAAAGGTAAACAAATCCTTATAATATGGCTTCCCAAACTCTCCCCGAATGGAATCCAGCCAATCATTTTCTATCATTGCCATACTGTTTCTCCACCCTTTCTTCTGCAGTTTAAAGTCTCACGGAAACACCCCTGTCCTTCAGATACCGCTTTACTTCCCTGATTTCCAGCTCCTTAAAATGAAACAGCGATGCCGCAAGCGCCGCATCTGCCTTTCCGGCATCAAATGCATCATAAAAATGTTCCCGTTTTCCCGCACCTCCCGATGCAATCACCGGAATGGCCACATTTTCGGATATTGTCCGCGTAAGCGCAATGTCATACCCGTTCTTTGTACCGTCGCAGTCCATACTTGTAATGAGAAGTTCGCCTGCTCCGAGCCGGTCCGCTTTCATTGCCCACTCCACGGCATCAATCCCCATATCAACACGTCCGCCGTTTTTATAAATATTCCAGCCGCTCCCGTCAGCACGCCGTTTTGCGTCAATCGCCACAACCACGCACTGGCTTCCAAACTTGTCCGCCGCCTCACTGATAAGCGACGGGTTCATAATCGCGGCACTATTCACCGAAACCTTGTCAGCACCCTCGCGCAAAATCGCTTTAAAATCATCAACCGTCCGGATACCGCCGCCGACCGTAAACGGAATAAATACCTTTTCTGCCACCCTGCGCACCATATCGACTGTTGTCGCGCGATTATCGGACGACGCGGTAATATCAAGGAACACAACCTCATCAGCACCCGCCCTGTCATATGCCGCCGCAATTTCCACAGGATCACCCGCATCAATCAGATTAACAAAATTAACGCCTTTCACAACACGCCCGTTATTGACATCAAGGCAGGGAATAATTCTCTTTGTAATCATATAAAACCCCCATTCTTGCCAATGCCTGCGAATTCCTGACAGCGAAAAGCGTTTGCTTTTTGATGTATGTAGCGCAAGCACAATATTTGCAATACGAACTTCGTTCGTTATGTGAAAAATTTATTTTTCACACCACCCTCCAGCTTTCTATACCCTTAAAAAATTCTTTAATATCCGCAGTCCCACATCGGAACTTTTTTCCGGATGAAACTGACATGCAAACACGTTTCCTTTTTCAACCGCTGCGTGGATACGCACTGCATATTCCGTTGTAGCAGTGACAATCCCCGGATCATCCGCCTGCAGATAATAGGAATGCACAAAGTAGACATATGCATCCTCGCTAATCCCCTCAAAAAGTCTGCCCTTATTGGGAAACTTAAGACTATTCCAGCCAATCTGCGGCACTTTCATCCCCTTATCATCCGGAATTTTTACAATCCTTCCCTTTAAAATGCCAAGTCCTTCCACATCCAAAGCTTCCTCACTTGATTCAAATAACAGCTGAAGTCCCAAACAGACACCTAAAAAAGGAATCTTTCTGCTGACTGCCTCCTTTATTACTTCCACAAGTCCATAAGCATGCAGCTTTCCCATCGCATCGCCAAACGCCCCGACTCCCGGCAGAATAATCCTGTCAGCCTTTAATACAATGTCACGGTCCCGCGTAATCACTGCCGGCTCTCCAAGTGCAAGCAACGCCTTTTCAACACTTTTGATGTTCCCCGCATCATAATCAACTACTGCTACCATATCTTTAGCCTTTCGTTCTTTCTAAAACGTGGGACTGCACAACCGTGCAAATCCCACCCTCTCTTATTTACCTGTTATAATATTATTGAGTGCTATCGTGTAATCCAACGCATCCTCATAATTTAACAGCTCCCTTGCCTGCGCTTCACTCAGCCCATATTCCGACTCCAGAACGCCAAGAATCGTTTCCTTAATGGCGTCAATCTCATTCAGCACGCCGTACTCTTCCGCCTCGGCATTCATATAATCGTACGACTCAATACCCCTGATCAAAGCATCCAGCGCTTCCCTCTCGCGCCCAAGTTTCAGATTATTCTGGTAAGAATCATACCAGCGCTGCATTTTTAGGATTACTTTGCTCTTCTCCTTAATCAGTTCGTCAGAATCCTTGAGGTTCATTCCATATGTTGCAAGATAAACCTCCTTATAATTTCCGTCATAAAAAGCTTTTTTTGCAACGTTTATATATCCCTGATTAGAAAGTACGTTTGTTGCTACAATGATACCGCCAAATACAGATGCGCCAAACACAGCCACAGCCGCAATCTTTTTAGGTGGAATGCGTTTTGCCCTTTTTATGGCCTCTGCCGCCTGTTTTGCCTGCTTAGCCGCTGCCTTTTTCGCTTTTGCCTCATCTTTCTCTTTCTTTTTCTGCGCTGCAGCTTCTGCTTTTACCTTCCTGGCTGCCTCCTTCTCTTCCGCCTTTGCCTGTTTTGCTTCTTCTTTGGCAAGCTTTTCTTCCTCTTTTTTTGTTAACGCTTCCTGTTTTTTCGCTGCCTTTTTCTCGTCTTCTGCAGCGTAATCTGCTTCTGTCGGTCCGGGTAATTCCTCCGTCAATAAATTAAACAGCTTCCCAATGGCTCCCTGCTTTTTCTTACCGTCTCCGCCCTTCTTCTTTTTTGATGATTCCTGTTCTTCACTGTCATCATTATTTTCCGTCTCAGGCGGCATATCGGGAATAGAAACCCCTCCATCCTCCTCAATATTTTTTACTCCGGCATTTACCAAAGCCGCTTCATCATCAGCCATTTGATTCAGCAAATCCATCATTTCATCCTGAATTGGCTCATTACTGTCCGACTTTTTCAATATATCATTAATTTCTGCCAGATCCGCGTCATCGTCAAGCATACTTAACACATCGTCAAGTCCGTCATCTACTCCTGACGCACTGTCCTCCTTAATGTCATCACCCATGCTGTCAAGGATTCCCAAGTCGTCATCCGTGTCCGGTGCGTCTAACCCCGGTGTATCCAAATCCAATTCGTCAAGATTTAATTCGTCTGACATTCCCAACTCCATTTCCGACGGAGAGGATTCCTCCATCTCCAGTCCGCCAATATCCGGCTCATCATCCACATTCTCCATAATGTCTGCATCCGGTATTTCGGGTATCTCTAAACTGCCGGTATCTTCCATATCCAATCCTATGTCAGCATCTGTTTCATTCTGTATCTGCTCCACGGCAACTGTTTCCGGCAAATCTGTAACTTCCAACGCATCAGACACTTCCGGAAGTTCTGGAATATTGCGTTCACCAGGCATTTCTTCTGATTCCACAGCATCCGGCATTTCTACAGTTTCTAAAATATCCGGTTCTGTTAATGCATCCGACGCGCCTAATTCATCAGACATTTCTGACAGTTCCGGGATTTCCAGTCCTTCCGGCACTTCTAACATTTCCAGGATTTCCAGCTCTTCCGGTTCCTCCATTATTTCCGGAATTTCCGCTGTTTCCGTGATTCCCGGCTCTTCCGGTTTCTCCATTATCTCCGGGGTTCCCGGCTCTTCCGGTGTTTCCACTGTTTCCGGAATTTCCAACTCCTCTGGCACTTCTGAAATCTCCGGAATTTCCNNTGCATCCGGTATTTCGGGTATCTCGGGCATCTCGAAACCTTCGATATCCGGCTCGCTGTCCGTTTCCCCAATCATTTCCGCATCCGGTATTCCGGGTATCTCTAAGTCCTCTGTATCCGGCTCGCTGTCCGTTCCCCCAATCATTTCTGCATCCG
>DKYC01000153.1:18849-22362 GCA_002492295.1 Lachnospiraceae bacterium UBA7110 | reverse complement strand
AAAAAATGCACAAAATAAAATTAAATATATTGTTAAAATAAAAGAAATGCCAAATATTATCAAAAATTGTATATAAGTCGCAATTTTAGCTGATGACTAAACGATATGTTTAATTTAAACTAAAAACAAGTTAAATATTAAAGTTAACGAAACAAATAATAAATCTTTAATAAACAAAGGGAGGTTTCCATTATGAAAGTAAAAAAAATCATGGCACTTGGAATGGCAGCAGTGATGACAATGTCCTTAGCAGCATGCGGCGGACAGACATCCAGCACAGGAAGTACGGGAAGCGCAGGCGACACGAACAGCGCAGGCAGTACAGGAGGAACGGAAGCAAAGAGCGAGAAGACATCTGTTCCTTACATCAATGACATCAAGGTAGGCGAGGATTATCAGGACCTGACGGCAAGCATTAAGATTCTTACAAACAGGACGGATATTGTTGATACGGTATATAAAGGCTACGCGGATGAATTTATGAAGATTTACCCGAACATTACGGTAGAGTATGAAGCTGTTACGGATTATGAGGAGTCCGTAAGATTAAGACTTACCGCAGGCGACTGGGGCGACATCATGTTTATCCCGACAGCCGTACCCAAGAACGAGCTTGAAACATACTTCCTCCCGCTTGGCGAATATCCGGTATTAAATGATATTTACAATTTCTGCGATGAGAAGAGCTTTGCCAATTTAGTTTACGGCATTGCAAATGGCGGAACGGCAAACGGTATTGCATACAACAAGAGAATATGGTCTGATGCGGGAATTACGGATATGCCAAAGACACCGGATGAGTTCCTTGAGGACTTGCAGCTCATTAAGGACAATACGGAAGCAACACCGCTTTACACGAACTTTGCAGACGGCTGGACAATGGGCGCATGGGATGCGTACATCGACTGTGCGGCAACCGGCGACAATGATTTTAAGAATAAGATGCCGCATATGAGCAATCCGTTTTCAAAGGGAGATGATATGACAGGACCGTATGCAGTTTATTACGTTCTCTATGAATCAGTGGCACGTGGACTTGTGGAGGATGACCCGGCAAGTACGGACTGGGAATCATCAAAGGGCGCAATCAACAGAGGCGAAATCGCGTCGATGGTGCTTGGCTCATGGTGCGTGGAGCAGTTTAAGCAGGCAGGTGATAATCCGGACGACATCGGCTATATGCCGTTCCCAATCAGCGTAGACGGAAAACAGTATGCAGGCTCTGCCGGAAACTATGCGTTTGGTATCAACAAGGATGCGTCCGAGGACAATCAGATTGCATCACTGCTTTATCTGAAATGGCTTGTTGAGGAATCTTCGATTTACATGGACGAAGGAAGCATTCCCGCACTGAAATCAGGCGAATATCCTTCTGTTTTGGAGGCATTTGACGGCGTTACCCTGTTATCAAATATCGCGGCTCCCGAAGGCGAGGAAGACCTGTTTGATGATGTAAACAACGAGAGCGAGGTCGGAATTAACAATAATGATTACCCTGACTGTGAAATTCTTGAAGCAGCGCTTTACGGCACAAAGTCACTGGATGAGATTATGGACGAGTGGAATGCAAAGTGGTCAGCAGCGCAGGAAAGTCTCAACGTGGAAGTCAACCAGTAAAGGTCACTCCGTTTTAGAAAAACACGTTTAAAGGAGGATTCATACATGGGGAAAGAAGGAAAGACATTTAGCGAATGGTTTTACAGCAGAAAAGTGCAGCGGTTTTTGGTAATCGTCACGTTCATGTTTGTGCCATTACTGTTACTGCTTGTATTTACATACATACCCTTCGGCAAAATGATACAGTTTAGCTTTTATAACATGAAGTATATCGGAAAACGTACGTTTGTTGGGTGGAAGAACTATATAGAAGTATTTAACAGACCTGAGATTTTCAAGTCGTTGGCGGTCAGCCTTTACTATATGGGCGGCGCCGTGATTCAGCTTGCACTTGCCTTATTCTTTGCGACAATTATGGTCTTTAAGGTAAGAGGTGAGGGGGTTTTTAAGGCAGCGATGTTTTTCCCATACCTGATTTCCGGTATTGCAATCGGTTTTATATTCAAATTTTTCTATGCGAGAGGTTTTGTGCTTGATACGCTTATTCAAATGTTTGGCGTGGACTTGGAAGACATCCCATATTGGCTGCAGGATACGCGCATTAACAACATTTCTTTGGCAGCAACGTCCGTTTGGCGTTATACGGGGCAGAATATGATTTTATTCCTTGGAGCCATGATGTCGGTGGATGCGGACCTCTATGAGGCCGCGTCGCTCGACGGGGCAAACAAATGGCACCAGTTTAAGTACATTATTCTTCCGAGCATTAAATCCATTGTCGTATTAAACCTGATTTTGTCAATCAGCGGTTCACTCAGCGCATTCGAGCCTCCGTATGTTATCACAAACGGTACAATGGGTACCGGTACATACTTCGTAATCATGAACCGTCTGGCACATGAGAATCAGAAGGTTGGTCTTGCGAGTGCGATGGCAATTGTACTGCTCGTTATCATTATCATCTGTACCGTAGCACAAAAGCTGTTCTTTGCGTATGTGTTTGATGACGGAACAAATGACGAGTCAAAAGCAGCAGTAAGACGCAGAAAGAAAGCAGCGAAAAAGGAAGGGAGGATTTCATAATGGAAACAAGTAAAAAGAAAAGTCCGGCAGGCATTGTTTTTTCCATATTCCAGTATGTGATGCTTATAGGCGCGACAATTGTAGCGTTAATCCCCGTACTTGTATGTGTCTTTACGGCGTTTAAGACATCGGACGAATATCAGACGACATCTGTTTTGCAGCCTCCGAAAAGCTTCCTTTATTTTGAGAACTTTAAAGTAGCGTTCCAGCAGGCAAATATGCTGAGAGGATTTTTTAATACGGCGTTGGTATTGATTGTGGTTTTAACGGTTTCCATTTTTGCGGGTTCCATGCTTGCTTACGTACTGAACCGCTTTCAATTTAGGGGAAACGGAATTATCAGGAATCTCTTCATGTTTGCCGCGCTGCTTCCGGGCATTGCAATGCAGGTTACGATTTATCAGATTATGAACAGCCTGGGGCTGATTAATCATTTGTACGGTTATATGATTTGTCTGATGGGTACGGATATTATATCCATTTACATATTCTTACAGTTCTTTGAGAACTTACCTGTTTCTTTGGATGAATCGGCGATTATAGACGGCTGTACTTATTTCGGTGTCTACTTTAAAATTCTGCTTCCGCTGTTAAAGCCTGCGATTGTGACATCGTTGATTTTAAAGGGCGTGGGCGTGTACAACGAATATTATGCATCAAATCTGTATTTACAGTCGAAGCATTTAAAGACTATTTCAACGGCACTTTACACCTTTACGGGACCGTATGGAAACCAGTATAACTATATCTGCGCAGGCGTGTTAATTACGATTATACCGATTTTAGTGATTTTCATTATTTTCCAAAAGCAGGTATACGGCGGACTGGCAGCAGGCGCAGTGAAAGGTTAGCGTGAAGAGAATTTCTAATGCT
>DKYC01000153.1:11232-18573 GCA_002492295.1 Lachnospiraceae bacterium UBA7110 | reverse complement strand
TTCTAATGCTCACAGCAAAGGCTGTTTCGCAAAGAAATTCTAAAACTTCACGCCGAAGAATGCCAAAAGGCGGCATTCTTCATAAGCGAGTTCATTTGTTTTATATGAAGGGAGTAGTTACCAAAATGACAAAACTGGACATTAGCCTTGAGGTGGGAAACCACCTCAAGGAGGATTTGATACCCTTTTGGAAAAGTCTGAGGGACAATGAATTTGGCGGCTATACGGGATGGGTTGATTATGACCTCAGACCGGACCCCAAAGCAGTTAAGGGCTGTATTTTAAACAGCCGCATTACTTGGTTTTTTGCCAATGCATATACCCTTTTAAGGGATGAAAGTCTTTTGGACGAAGCAAGGCATGGCTTTGAATTTTTGAAAAACGCGTGCTGGGATTCGATAAACGGCGGTGTGTACTGGTCAGTCAGTTATGACGGGAAGCCAGTCGAAACATTAAAGCATACTTATAATCAGGCATTTTCCATCTATGCCCTGTCCTCCTACTATGAGGCAAGCGGTGATAAACAGGCGCTTACAATGGCATATCAGCTATATGATTTGATAGAGGGAAAAATGCGCGATGCGCTTGGATATAAAGAAGCGTTTGACGAATCTTTTCATGAGATTGACAACGAAAAACTTTCGGAAAACGGTGTGATGGCGTCAAGGACGATGAATACCCTTCTCCATGTGTTTGAAGCATATACGGAGCTGTACCGGGTGGACCATAAAGAAGAGGTAGGAGATAAAATCAGATGGATGATGGACCTGATTGCCCAAAAAGTATATAATCTGAGGCTGCACCGTCAGGAAGTGTTTTTTGACGACAAATGGAACAGCATTATCGACCTTCATTCTTATGGTCATGACATTGAGACAGCATGGCTTGTGGACCGCGGCACAGCGGTTTTGGGTGATGCCGCTTATGAAAAGAAAATGGCGCCGATTACGCAGGACTTGACGAATCAGATTTACCATATGGCATATAACGGCGCTTCCCTTGCCAATGAATGTGAGCGCGGCGTGGTGGATGACTGGCGCATTTGGTGGGTTCAGGCGGAAACAGTGGTCGGTTTTTTGAACGGCTATGAAAAGAGCGGAAATGAAAAATATCTCGAGGCAGCACAGAATGTATGGCAGTTTATCAAAGCGCATCTGATTGACAATCGTACAGGTTATCAAGCCGGCAGGGAATGGTACTGGAGAGTACAGACGGACGGTACGCCTGATAAGGCAAAACCGATTGTGGAACCGTGGAAGTGCCCGTATCATAATGGCAGGATGTGTTTCGAGGTCATAAAGCGGTTATCTGCTGAGGCCAGTATCGCGGTATAGAGGTTGAAAATTAAAATTTTCAACCGGCAAATTTGTGCAGAGGCAGCATACATCAAAAAGCATACGCTTTTCGCTGTCAAGAATTCGCGGGTATTGGCAAGAATGAAGGATTTTAGGAAGGGAGCGGCAGCGCAGTGAATGATTTATTTGAACAAAACAAGACAATGGTGATGAAAAAATATGAGGAGACAATAAACCGCAAGAATGTTAAGAGCGATTTCTACAATGGCATTTATGACCGTTATGAATATCCGGTATTGACGCGGGACCACATCCCTCCTTTTTGGAAATTTGATATGAATCCTGGGACGAATCCGTATTTTATGGAGCGGCTTGGCGTAAACTGCGTGTTTAACGCAGGCGCGATTGAGTTAGACGGGAAATTTTATCTTGTCGCAAGAGTCGAGGGAAACGACCGGAAATCCTTTTTCGCGGTGGCGGAGAGTGATAACGGTATTGAGGGGTTCCGTTTTTGGGATTATCCCATTCTTTTGGAGGATGTGTGCCCGGAGGAAACAAATGTTTACGATATGCGTCTCACAAAGCACGAGGACGGCTATATCTACGGCGTATTCTGTTCCGAGAGCAAGGATACTTCCGTAAATGATTTATCGGCAGCAGTTGCAGCGGCAGGAATTGTCAGGACAAAGGATTTGAAGACATGGGAACGACTTGACAATCTCAAGACGCTGAACTCACCGCAGCAAAGAAATGTGACGCTTCATCCGGAGTTTGTAAACGGAAAGTACGCTTTTTACACAAGACCGATGGATGACTTTATTGATACCGGAAGCGGCGGCGGTGTCGGATTCGGGCTGTGTGATGACATTACGCATGCGGTGATTGACGAGGAGATTATTACAAGCAAACGGAAATATCATACAATTACGGAGGCAAAAAACGGTGCGGGTGCAGTGCCGATTAAGACGGAAAAAGGCTGGATTCATATTGCGCATGGTGTGCGGAATACGGCAGCAGGACTTCGGTATGTGATTTATGCGTTTGCAACCGCGCTTGACGCCCCTTCTAAGGTGATTGCGGAGCCGGGCGGCTTTCTCATTGCACCTTTGGGCAGTGAGCGGGTAGGCGATGTGTCAAATGTTGTGTTTACAAACGGCGTCATTGCAAGGGACAACGGAGATGTCTATATTTACTATGCGTCGAGTGACACAAGGCTCCATGTGGCGACGACAACGGTTGACAAGCTGGTTGACTATGTGTTTAACACACCCGAAGACCCGCTTCGTTCCGTAAAATGTGTGGAGCAAAGATGTGCGTTTATTGAAAAAAATTTGAACTTTTTAAATTAAAGGAAAGCTACGGAGCAAATTCGTATACAAAGAAAGGAGCAGGAATTATAAATGAGCAAGGTAAAAATGATAAGCCCCGCAGTGCCAAATATGCCTTGGCAGGACAGGGCGGACGGGATTGTAAACGGAGCAGGCGACGCTCCGGTATGGAGATATAACGAAAACCCTATTATTGGAAGAAACCCCGTAAAAGGTGTTGCGCGTATTTTTAACAGCGCGGTAATTCCTTATGAGGGAGCATTTATCGGCGTATTCCGCGGCGAGCAGACAAACGGTGTTCCCTACATTTATCTCGGACGCAGCGAGGACGCCATTCACTGGAACTTTGAGGAAGATAAAATTCCTTTTGTGGATGAGGACGGGAACCCGTTTATGCCGGTCTATGCATATGACCCGCGTCTTGTAAAGGTAGAGGAAACCTACTACATTATTTGGTGTCAGGATTTTTACGGAGCGGCAATCGGCATGGCAAAGACAACGGATTTTAAGACTTTTACGCGTATCGAGAATCCGTTCCTGCCGTTTAACAGAAATGCAGTATTGTTCCCGAGAAAGATTAACGGAAACTTCGTCATGCTGAGCAGACCTTCCGATTCCGGACACACACCGTTTGGGGACATTTTTGTCAGCGAAAGCCCGGATATGGTTTATTGGGGAAAGCACAGACATATGATGGGCAAGGGCAGTGAATGGTGGGAGTCTCTTAAAATTGGCGGCGGCGCTGCCCCGATTGAAACCAGCGAAGGATGGCTGTTATTCTATCACGGTGTAACAGGAACATGCAACGGATATGTATATTCAATCGGTGGAGCAATCCTTGATATTGATAATCCGTCGATTGTAAAATATCGTTGCGAAAATTTCCTTTTGACGCCGGAGGAGTGGTATGAGGAGCGGGGATTTGTACCGAATGTATGTTTTCCATGCGCAACTATTCATGATTCGGAAACAGGCAGAATTGCAATCTATTACGGCGCGGCGGACAGCTACGTGGGACTTGCGTTTACGGAAATCGATGCGATTGTTGATTATATCAAGGAACACAGCAAAGTAACGCAGACCGATACGGAAATTGGAAGACGCTAGCGTGAAGAGAATTTCTAATGCTTACAGCAAAGGCTGTTTCGCAAAGAAATTCTAAAACTTCACGCCGAAGAATGCCAAAAGACAGGCATTCTTCATGGAAGAGAAAAATCAGAGAAGGAGCCGGAACATGAAAATATCGCCAAGCCATCAAAATCTTACCTATTGCGGAAGAATTGACTGGAGCAATCCCGAAGCGCCTGTTTTTATCTATCCGTGCTCCTTTGTTCAAATGCGGTTTACGGGAAATACGCTGAAAATCCATGTATGCAATCGCAATGTATACTGGAATAATTATTTGGGCTATATTCTTGACGGAGTACAGGGCGTTTTGCAGCTTGAACAAAGCGGTGAATCCGTATTTGAAATCAAGGCGGATGCGCCAAACGAGATACATGAATTTCTGCTGTTCAAACGTCAGGACGCATGCCATGAATTTGCGTTTTTAGGTGCAGAAATTGATGAATGTGAAAAAATTGTCAGTCCATTGCCAAAACCAAGCCGCCGTATCGAAGTGTATGGTGATTCCGTGTCCGCGGGCGAAGTGTCGGAAGCAGTTGATTATGTCGGAAAGGCAGACCCTCTGCACAACGGTGAATATTCTAACAGTTGGTATTCTTATGCATGGATTCTGGCAAGAAAATTAAATGCACAGATTCATGATATCGCGCAGGGCGGCATTGCATTAATGGACAAAACAGGGTGGTTTTGCGAGCCTGATGCGTTAGGCATGGAACATGTTTGGGATAAAGTGCATTACAATCCGTTGCTGGGAGATGCGACACAGTGGGATTTTTCGCAATACATCCCGCAGGCAGTCATCGTAGCAATCGGACAAAATGACAGTCATCCGTTTGACTACATGGCACAGGATGAAGACGGTGCACAGGCGGATACGTGGAGAAATCATTACAGACATTTTTTGCAAAACCTACGAAAAACGTATCCGGATGCACATATCATCTGCTGTACGACACTGCTTTGGCACGACAAAGCGTGGGACCGTGCAATCGGGCAGGCGGTGCGGGAGCTTGCGGACGAAAAGCTTACGCAATACCTTTTTCGAAGAAACGGCAGCGCGACACCCGGACACCTTAGAATACCGGAAGCGCAGGAAATGGCGGATGAGCTTGCGGCATATATCGAAACACTGGATATTGCAGACTGGAATTAAGACGTTAGTGTGAAAAAATTTATATTAGGAAGGTACGACGAAATATGGAAGCGGTCAGCCTCGCAAGATTAAAAGACTGTATGCTGCGCGCCGAGTGCGGTGCAGAACTTACAATTGGTTTTTTGGGTGGTTCCATTACACAGGGAAGCCTTGCAACCAAACCGGAAAATTGCTATGCTTATATTGTATTTTCATGGTGGAAACAGGCGTTTCCAAAAGCCGTATTTCATTATGTGAACGGTGGGATTGGAGGAACAACATCGCATTTTGGAGCAGCCCGTGTGGAAACGGATGTTCTAATGTATCAGCCGGATGTCGTGGTTGTGGATTTCAGTGTAAATGATGACGCAGACGCGTTTTTTCAGGAGACTTACGAGGGTGTTATCCGAAAAATACTGACATGGCATTGTGCTCCCGCGGTTATCCTGCTGAACAATGTATATTATGATACGGGAAAAAATGCACAGGATTATCATAACGCGGTGGGTGACTGGTATCAAATCCCGCATGTGAGCATCAAGGACACTTTGTACAAAAGAATGAAAGCAGGCATGTATACACGCGGGGAACTGACGCCGGACGGACTGCATCCGAGTGACAAGGGACATGCGTTGGTTGCGGCAGAGCTTATCACTTTTTTGGAGCATGTAAAGGCATGTATGCCCAAATTAGACATGTCCAATTTGAGCATGCATGAAAAGGAAGAAACAGCTTTCACAAAGCTGCCAGAGCCGATGACTGCTAATATGTACGAACATGCAAAGCGTTTGACCATTCGGGAAATTTCCCCGCAGCTTATCGGGTTTCGCACTGATACAGAGGAAAAGACAGGTCATTTGGACTTCTTTAAAAACGGTTGGATTGGTCAGAAAGCGGGTGACAGGATTCTATTCAAAGTAACCTGCTCCTGCATCGGCGTCCAGTACCGAAGGACCATAAAAAGACCTGCACTGTGCGCAAAGGTTGTTGTGGACGGCGACACGGAACATGCAAAAATCCTTGACGGCAATTTTGACGAGGACTGGGGCGACTGTCTGGCCTTAGAGCCTGTCCTTCACCACGGAGAATGCAAAGAACATATGGTTGAAATAACGATATTGGATTCACAGGAGAACACGGATATTACGCCGTTTTACCTGTTGTCTCTTATCGTTGCATAAAAAGGTTGGGCGTATGCTTATGCGCCCAGTCTGCAAAAATCGAAGGGAGAAGAACAATGGCATTTCAAAAAGACTTTGCATGGGGCGCAGCGACAAGCGCATATCAGATAGAAGGCGCAGTCAGGGAGGACGGAAAAGGGCAGCACATATGGGATATTTATACAAAGGAGCCAAACCGCATTTTCGAAGGACAAACCGGGGAAACGGCGTGTGACCATTACCACCGTTACCGCGAGGATGTCGCATTGATGAAGAAAATGGGTTTAAAGGCGTACCGCTTTTCTGTTGACTGGTCGCGTGTACTGCCGGAGGGAACGGGGACGGTCAATGAACAGGGAATTGCATTTTACAATGCGTTGATTGACGTGCTTTTGGAAAACGGAATTGAGCCGTATCTGACGCTGTATCATTGGGAGCTGCCGTATACGCTCTATAAACGCGGCGGCTGGATGAATCCGCAGATTGTAGAGTGGTTCGGCGAATACGCAAAGCTTGTGGCAGAGCGTTTCAGCGATAGGGTGACACACTTTTTCACACTCAATGAACCGCAGTGTTTCGTAGGCTTAGGGTATCTAAAGGGCGAACATGCGCCGGGATTAAAAGCGCCGCTGCGTGATACTTTTGAGATTGCACACAATGCTCTCAAAGCACATGGAAGAGCAGTACAGATGCTGCGTCAGTATGGCAAGCAGACGCTTGAAATCGGTTACGCGCCTACAGCAGGCATATGCTATCCTGAAACAGAGAAACCGGAGGATATTGACGCTGCAAGACAAGCGTTGTTTTCGCTGCCGCAGGACAATATGAACTGGACATGGAATGTGACGTGGTGGTCTGACCCTGTGCTTTTAGGGCAGTATCCCGAAGAAGGATTAAAACGCTATGAGCCTTATCTGCCGCGCATTACGGACGAAGACATGAAGCTTATTTCAGAGCCGATTGATATATACGGGCAGAATATTTACAACGGAAGGTGTATCCGCATGGGAGCGGACCAAAAACCGCAGGAAGTCAAGCGCTATGATGGTTTTCCAAAGACGGCGATTGATTGGCCCGTCACGCCCGAGGTACTTTATTGGGGACCGAAATTTCTGTATGAGCGCTATAAAAAGCCCATTTATATTACGGAAAACGGACTTTCCTGTCATGATGTGGTATCCCTTGACGGAAAAGTGCATGACCCGAACCGCATTGATTTTCTCGCAAGGTATTTGGGTGCACTGAGCCGTGCCGCTGATGAGATTGATTTGCGGGGCTATTTCCAGTGGTCGCTGATGGAC
>DKYC01000153.1:0-10937 GCA_002492295.1 Lachnospiraceae bacterium UBA7110 | reverse complement strand
TTTCCAGTGGTCGCTGATGGACAATTTTGAGTGGGCAAAGGGCTATTCGGAGCGTTTTGGACTGATTTATGTGGATTACAGGACGCAGGAGCGGATTATGAAGGACTCGGCGTACTGGTACCGTGATGTCATTCAAAGTAACGGAGCAATATTGTTAAAAAAATAGGAGAGCAAGTTTGTGCATTTCGCCCCAAACTTGCAGATTTTGAAAGGAGTGCAGACCATTAAATGAGCATTTTAAAATTAAAACCAAGCTGCAAGGATTACCTTTGGGGCGGAAAACGATTAAAGGAAGAATACGGAAAAGAATATGACGGCGAAGTCCTAGCCGAGACATGGGAACTGTCCTGCCACCCTGACGGACCGTCCTATATTGTAAATGGAAAATATGCCGGAAAGACGCTTCAACAGTATATTGATGGAGAGGGGAAAGAAGTCTTGGGAACGCATTGCCGGCGGTTCCGCGATTTTCCGATTTTAACGAAATTTATCGACGCGAAGGATAATCTGTCCATACAGGTACACCCCGATAATCGATATGCGTTAGAAAACGAAGGGCAGTATGGCAAGACCGAAATGTGGTATGTCATGGATGCCGGAAAAGACGCCTTTTTGTATTATGGATTTAAACAGGAAATCAGCAAAGAAGAATTTGAAAAACGGATTGAGGAAGATACGCTGCTTGAGGTACTCAATGCCGTTCCTGTGCAAAAGGGCGATGTGCTCTTCATTGAGTCGGGGACAATCCACGCGATTGGTAAAAATATTTTAATTGCCGAAATCCAGCAAAATTCCAACGTAACATACCGTGTGTACGATTACGGACGCGTCGGAAAAGACGGAAAAAAGCGGGATTTACATATTGAGAAGGCATTAGCCGTAACAAACCGTGTTCCGATTGTAAAGGATAAAAGCAGCTATCCTCATGTGGCAGACTGCGATTACTTTACCGTGGATAAACTCAATCTTGACGGAAAAGTCATGAAAAAAATGGAAGGAAATGTTTCGGAGGAATCCTTTGCAAGCATTTTGATTTTGGACGGAAAAGGTACGATTTCGGATGAGAAAGAACAGTTGGAGTTCAAAAAAGGTGACAGCTTCTTTTTGACTGCAGGAGGCGGAAATTATACGATAGAAGGTTCCTGCGATGCGCTGATTACGACGATCCGTGAAAAAGCTGCACCTGTCCGTATCGGAATTGATATCAGTGGTACGGATACAAAAATCGGTCTGGTGGACATTCATCAGAAAATCATTGTCAGCGAAACCATCAAAACCGACGCGTCGCGTGCTCCTGAAACCGTCATTGCAGACATTGCCGAGACAACGCTTGCGCTTTTGAAAAAACAGGGTATTTCGTTTGACCAGTGTGTGGGTGTCGGCGTTGGCGTGCCGGGGACGATTGACGGCAAAAACGGTGTTGTGCGCTATTCCAACAACATTGAATGGGAAAATGTTGCGATTGTGAAACAATTATCAGAATACTTCCCCCTACCAATCCGTATTGCCAATGATGCAGACTGCGCCGCCTTAGGCGAAGCTGTCGCAGGCGCAGGAAAGGATTATCAGGACGTGATTATGCTGACGCTTGGAACAGGCGTCGGCGGTGGAATTATTCTTGACGGAAATATTTTTACCGGAAAAGCAGTCGGCGGTAGTGAACTCGGGCATATTGTCATTGTGGAAGACGGAGAGCCATGTACCTGCGGAAGAAAAGGCTGTTTGGAAGCATATGCGTCAGCGACTGCGCTGATTAGGGACGCAAAGCGTGCAACCGGAAAAGAACTATCCCCGCAGGAAATCTTTGAAGGCGCACAGAACGGCGACGATGCGCTGAAAGCAGTCGTGGATTTATATATTCGTAGACTTGGCATCGGCATTGTCAATTTCGTCAATATTTTCCGCCCGCAGCTTGTCCTTTTGGGCGGCGGACTTTCCACACAAGGCGATGCGCTGACCGCGCCGCTTTATGACATAATGAAAGAGGGCTGCTTTGGCAAAGAAAAAAGCGAACTGCCGGAAATCGAAATCGCTGCGCTTGGAAATAAAGCAGGCATGATTGGAGCGGCAAGTCTGATTTAACGGTATCTTTTCTTACGAAATTAAATAAACAGGGCAATGCCAAAGATATTAAAGAGGCATTGCCCTGTTTGACGTTCTGTTTTGCCATATCACTTGTAATTACATCGTTTTGCGTATATAGTTGAGATAGACATTTTTCGGAAAGGCGGAATATACATATGAAGCATATTTTGTTGATAGAAGACGACCTGAGCCTGATTAGCGGTCTGTCTTTTGCAATCCAAAAACAAGGCTACGGGATAACAGTCGCCCGCACTACCGCGGAAGCTGATGCCATATGGGCAGGCAGACTTTTTGACATGGTAATTTTGGACGTATCCCTTCCCGACGGGTCCGGTTTTGATATTTGCGCAAAAATACGCCAAAGCTCAAACGTTCCGATTATTTTTCTTACTGCGGCGGACGAAGAAACCGACATCATCATGGGATTGGATATCGGCGGTGATGACTATATTACAAAACCATTCAAGCTTGCCGTCCTAATGTCGCGGATTAATGCCCTCCTGCGCCGCAGCAGCAATTTTGGCGAAGCAGATGCACAGCTTGTCTCCGGCAGGATACGGGTAGAGCGCTTAAAAGGAAAAGTATACAAAGATGACACAGAGCTTGACCTGACAGCGGGTGAATACAAGCTCCTGTGTCTCTTTATGGAAAACCCTGATATTGTACTTTCCCCCGAACAGATTTTAGGCAGACTATGGGACAGCAGCGGCAATTTTGTGGACAACAATACGCTCACCGTATATATTCGCAGACTGCGCACAAAAATAGAAGATGACCCAGGCACTCCCAAACGGATTGTGACAGTGCGGCGTATGGGTTACAAATGGAGCCCGACAGATTAAAAAAAAGAGGAATTTGAAATGAAAATACTGACAAACAAAAATGTAAAATCACTGTTTCAAACCATTCTGATATATGTACTGACGTTCCTTGGCGCGTCCGTGTCTGTTCTGCACATTGCAGGGGAGCACGCCGCAATCTGTGTCCTGATAACCGCCCTTGTCATGTCGGCCGCGGTTTTTGCAGCATGTTATCGATATTTTGTGAAGCAGGACCAACTGCTCGAATATGCTACAGCACAGATAGCGGACTATATTTCGGGAAACCGCAATGCCCGCATTGCCTGCAACGAGGAAGGCGAGTTATACCGACTGTTCCATGAAATCAACTCACTCGCCGCCATACTGGGCGCACATGCGGAGAACGAGGCAAAATCCAAAACCTTTTTGCAAAACACAATATCAGACATATCACATCAGCTAAAGACACCCCTCGCCGCACTCAACATCTACAACGGCATTATACAGGAAGAAGCCGAAGACCTCCCGACAATCCGTGACTTCACCATGCGCTGTGAACAGGAGCTGGACAGGTTGGAAACGCTTGTGCAAAGCCTCTTAAAAATTGCCAAATTCGACGCAGGCACTATCATAATGGACAAACGTCAGGAAAACGTGTCTGAACTGATGGAAGCCGTGCAGGTGCACTTTGCCTTCCGCGCCGCGCAGGAGAAAAAAGAAATCTGCTTATCAGGCGACGAGAACATTACGATTCTATGCGATAGAAGCTGGCTTTTGGAGGCGCTTGACAACCTCGTAAAAAACGCCCTCGACCACACCAAAGCAGGTGACAGCGTCCACCTTCAATGGAAACGCCTTCCGTCCGTATTTCAAATCACTGTTAAAGACAACGGAAGCGGCATTCACCCCGAGGACCGCGACCACATCTTCAAACGCTTCTACCGCAGCCGTTTCTCCAAAGATACACAGGGCATCGGACTTGGACTCCCGCTCGCCAAAGCCATTATCGAAGCACACAACGGCACCATTGAAGCCGACAGTGACTTAGGCGTGGGGACAACGTTTGTGGTAAACATACTACTGACAAATGATAAATTATCATCACTGCCAATATAAAAAAGAGTTTCTATTTATTTGCGAAACTGTTATAATAAGGACAAAACAGACATGTTTATGTTATTGGCATTTATCCTGATTTGCAGGATTATGAAAATGCTTTAAAATAATACCCGCAGCATGGAGGTACAAAATGTCATACACCGCACTATACCGTAAATTCCGTCCTGATATCTTTGAGGATGTCAAAGGGCAGGATCATATCGTAACCACTCTGCGCAACCAAATCAAAGCAGACAGAATCGGTCACGCTTATCTGTTCACTGGCACAAGAGGCACCGGTAAAACGACCATCGCAAAACTTTTTGCCAAGTCCGTAAACTGTGAAAATCCCATAGACGGCAGCCCCTGCGGAACCTGCAGAAGCTGTCAGACCATTGCTTCAGGCGCAAGTGTTAATGTCATTGAAATAGATGCCGCCTCCAACAACGGCGTTGATAACATTCGTGAAATTATTGACGAAGTCTCCTATTCCCCTGTAGAGGGCAAATATAAGGTATACATCATAGATGAGGTGCATATGCTCTCAATCGGTGCATTCAACGCCCTTTTAAAAACTTTGGAAGAGCCGCCCTCTTACGTTATTTTCATTCTTGCGACAACCGAAGTCCACAAAATTCCCGTGACCATCCTTTCACGCTGCCAACGCTATGATTTCAAGCGTATCACCATCGAAACCATAGCTGGCAGACTGCGCGAGCTCATGGACAAGGAACAGGTCAACGTGGAGGAAAAGGCTCTTCGCTACATTGCAAAAACCGCTGACGGCTCCATGCGCGACGCGCTGAGTCTGCTCGACCAGTGCATTGCCTTCCATTTCGGCGAAGAACTGACCTACGACAAAGTACTTGATGTATTAGGCGCAGTGGACACCGAAGTATTCGCACGGCTTTTGGATTTTATCCGTGCGCGTGATGTCACCGGATGTATCACCCTATTGGAGGAGGTCGTCATGCAAGGCCGCGAGCTGACACAGTTTGTAACCGATGTCACATGGTATCTGCGCAACCTTCTGCTCGTAAAAACCTCGGATACCGAAATCGAAGACGTTATAGACGTATCAAGCGACAATCTTGTACGCCTGAAAGAAGAAGCGGATGCAATGGATGCCGGAGAAATCATGCGCCAAATCCGCATTTTTTCCGAGCTCTCCGGACAAATCAAGTATGCTACACAAAAGCGCATCTTAATCGAAATGACACTGATTAAGCTCTGCAGACCCGCAATGGAAATAACAAATGACGCTGTTGTGGCGCGTGTAAAAGATTTGGAAGAAAAAATAGAAAAAGGGATTGTGCAGACAGCCCCACTTGCGATACAATCAACACAGACGGCACAGCCCACGGGACAGTCCGCGCCGCAAAAGCCCGCACTGCCAAAAGCGATTCCACAGGACATCGACCGTATTGTGAAGAACTGGCATGCAATTGTGGCACAGGCGCAGCAGCCGTTAAAGACACACCTCAAAAAGGCGCGCTTAAGTTTAGGCGGTGACAACCGCCTGATGATTGTAATCGGTGACGGCGTCGCCTATGATTACCTGAATAACCCCGAAAACCAAAAGCATTTGGAGGATATGATAGCAAACACCATTCAAAAAGAGATTTCGGTTCAGGTACAAAGCATTGGGCAGGGAAGCCGTTTTGAGGACAGCTATGTTGACCTGGAGCAGATTATTAACAGGGAAATCAACATGGATATTGAAATTGAAGACGAAAATCCGGATGAATGATAAGAAAGGAGCAGTGTAAAAAATGGCAAAAAGAGGAGGGTTTCCGGGGGGCATGGGAATGCCCGGAAACATGAACAACCTGATGAAGCAGGCACAGCGCATGCAGCGTCAGATGGAAGAAGGACAAAAAGAGCTTGAAACAAAGGAATTTAGTGCAAAATCAGGAGGAGGCGCTGTTGAAGTCGTTGTTTCCGGCAAAAAAGAAGTACTTAAGGTAACGCTCTCAGAGGAGGCAGTGGACCCTGATGATATTGAAACCCTGCAGGATATGATTGTTGCCGCCACAAACGAAGCGCTCCGGCAGGCGGACGAGGCAAATAACGAACTGATGGGCAAAATGGCAGGCGGTCTCGGAGGACTGCCATTCTAATGGAACTTTACAGTAAATATATCAACAAATTGATTGAGCAGTTTTCCAAGCTTCCCGGCGTGGGAAGCAAATCTGCCCAACGGCTTGCATTACATATTATCAATATGCCTGAAGAACATGTGGAACGCTTTGCGCAGGTCATGCTTGACGCAAAGAAAAACATTCACTATTGCAACACCTGTTATACGCTTACGGATGCGGAAATCTGCCCCATCTGTGCCAATCAGGGACGCGACCACGGCACGATTATGGTCGTTGAAAACATCCGTGATTTAGCGGCATATGAACGGACAGGAAAATTTGACGGCGTGTATCACGTCCTGCACGGCGCGATTTCCCCCATGCTGGGCATCGGTCCAAATGACATCAGGCTAAAGGAACTTATCAAACGGTTGGAAGGCGACGTAAAAGAAGTCATTATCGCCACAAACTCAAGCTTAGAGGGTGAAACCACCGCGATGTACATTTCAAAACTTATCAAACCTACCGGAATTAAAGTCACCCGTATTGCAAGCGGCGTGCCTGTCGGAGGCGACTTGGAGTGTATTGATGAAATGACGCTTTTACGCGCACTCGAAGGAAGAACGGAACTCTAAATATGACACACATGTCATAAAAATAAAAAATAAACAGAAAGAAGGAAAACAAAATGGCAGTAACAAGCAAAACGTTCGGCAACGCGCCGGACGGTACAGAGGTAAGCCTCTATACCATCAAAAACAATAATGGTTTTACCGCGGAAGTCACAAATTTCGGTGCAATCCTCGTAAACCTGCTTGTACCGGACAAAAATGGAACGATGGCGGATGTCGTTCTTGGTTTCGACAAGGTAGACGGGTACTTTGTAAACGGCTCTTTTTTCGGCTCCACAATCGGTCCAAGTGCAAACCGGATTGACAACGCAAGCATGGAAATTGACGGTGTGAAATATCAGCTTAAAGTCAACGACGGTACAAACAATCTCCACAGTGATGAATCACTTGGCTATCACAAGCGTATATGGAATGCCGAACCAAAGGATAACTGTGTGGTATTTACGCTCGAAGACAATGCGACAATGGGATTTCCCGGCAACAAAAAAGTGCAGGTAACCTATACTGTTACCGACGAAAACGAGTTAAAAATCGAGTACCATGTGACAAGCGACAGGCCGACCCTGATTAACATGACAAACCATTCATATTTCAATCTCTCCGGTCATGATGCGGGAAGCATTGAGAATCACAGGCTTTTTATCGATGCATTCCACTATACGCCTGTCTATGAACGCCTGATACCAACCGGCGATTTAGTCCCTGTGGAGGGCACACCGTTTGACTTTAGAATCATGAAAACAATTGGTGACGATATCGACGCGGACGATATTCAACTTAAATACGGACAAGGATACGATCATAACTTCGCAATCGACAACTGGGACGGCAGCATAAAAAAGGTGGCGGAGGTTCAAGACCCCGCATCCGGCAGAAAGATGGTCGTTTATACCGACCAGCCGGGCATTCAGTTCTATGCAGGAAACTGCATTCAGCCCGAGACAGGAAAAGGTGGTGCCTCATACAAAAAACGAAGCGGACTCTGCCTTGAAACACAGACTTTTCCCGACGCGGTGCACCAGCCGCAGTTCCAGAACGTAGTTTACGGTCCCGAAAGACCTTATAATACGACAACAATCTACAGGTTTTATAATTAATCAAATTGGCAGGAACAAGTCCCACAGACAATACCGATAATCTGTGGGACTTTGCTGACTTGTTTTGACAAAATCCTCATGCGAAGCGTGCTATGATAGACGGTAAGGGCGTAGACAGGCTTTTTTAAGCCATGCCCAAATTGGGCATGCCCAAATAACACGAGGTAAGGCGCTGTAACGGTAAAACGCCGCAGCTCCCAAAACGCTTCGGAATGGAGGAAAAAATGAACATGCAGACAACAGATATACCGGTAAATACCCGAACCGTAGGCGATGCAAAGAACATTTCCGAGGGCATATATGTACTTTATTTGGAGGACTATGTACATACGTTTGTTAAAAAACTGATATACGAGCAGGAACCTGATACCATCGCGGGCACATCCGTCAATCTGTATGGCAACAGCTTTGAACAGTCGTCGCAAAGTATTATGGTCATATCAGGGGCAACAACATCCGATGATGCCGGCAAAAGTTACTTCCAAAAAGACACACTGCTTTGTTCTGCTCTCGTATGCTTAAACAAGGACAGAGGAATCCGTTTTGAAATCAGTATTAAGGGGACGAAAGTAATTCTCGATGATTTTTACGTCTATTATGACCAAAATGAAGAAATGCAGAATTATTTAATTGCATGGAACAGTGAGAGGCATCAGAGGAAGCTGCAGAAAACAACAGCAAAATCCGGAAGCCGAATTCATACGGATAACGCCGCAAGGCTTGGAAGGCTTACGCAGGCATACAACCGGGAGACGGCAAGGGTGAGCCTGGTATGGGGCGCCATGAATGTGCTGAGTCTAAGTCTTGTCGTATGTGTCATAGCATACGGCATCATTTCCTTAAACAGCTACGGGAAAATGAAAAGTATGCAGGAGAGTATTGACTACTGCATGACATTTGTGTCGGAAAATATAGAAAACAATATCGGAAATAAAACCGTAGAAAATTCAGGGGAAATATCGGAGCGGTATACCCAGACAGCTTCCATGGTAAATATGATACAGGAGCCGGCAACTGAAGAATATACGGAAATCACAATAGACACACCTGCCGGGGAAATGACGCAGGAGCCGGTCAGCATACCTGCCACGGAACCTGCCCTTCCACGGGAAACGACAGCCGCGGAGCCTGCTCCTGCGGTCAATCCGTCAGTTCCGCAGTATTATGTAGTCCAACGCGGTGACACACTAAGAAGTATCTGCATCAATACCTACGGCGATTATTCACGGATGGAGGAAATCTGTGAATTAAACGGATTGGACAATCCCGACAGCATTCTTTCCGGTCAAAAGCTTTTACTTCCATGAAAATAATGGTATACTGAATAAGAAACACACAATGGTTGGAAACGGAGCACGAGAATTTATGGCAGAGATAAAAGATTTTAATAGAAACCATGTTCTGTTAAAAGGCGAAGGCGGCAAGGAAGAAAAATCAATGGATCATATGCTTGCAAGGCACCGTCATGTAAAAATATACACAGCGCTTATTATTTTATCACTTTTGGCAGTACTGGCGCTTGTGCTTTATGTGAGCTGGAAAAGTAAGGTATATGTTGACTATGAGGTTGTACAACAGACGGAATGGACAAAGTCGGAAGATTCAAGGTGCATGAATTTGGCGGGAACCCTTTTTACATACAGCAACGATGGAATGAGCTGTACCAACACAAAAGGAAAGGTCATTTGGAATCAGACTTATGAAATGCAGGAGCCCATAATACGCACCTGTAAAAAAACCGTGGCAGTCGGTGATTATAATGGCAGAAATATTTATGTATCCAATACACAGGGAATTTTAGGGACAATAGAAACGACTATGCCGATAAGGGACTTCTGTGTTTCCGAAAATGGCATTGTCGCAGTTGTTCTCGACGATTCTACAGTAACGCAGATTGATCTTTACAGCAGCATGGGAGAACCGGGGAAACCGCTTGCATCCTTTAAAACGACCATGAGCCAGTCAGGCTATCCGATTGCGATTGATATTTCCGATGACGGCACACAAGTAGCCGTTTCCTATATCAGGGCTGACAATGGGAATGTGTCGTCAAGTATCGGTTTTTACAATTTTTCCGCGGTTGGACAAAATTATACTGATAATTTAGTCAGTGGATACGGTTATGCGGATGCTGTTGTGCCGATGGTTCATTTTATGGAAGATGATGCTGTTTTTGCGGTGGCGGATAACCGTATCATGTTTTTCAAGGGAAGACAAAAACCGGAAAGTATATCGGATACACTGATTTCTGATGAAATACAAAGTGTATTTTACAGCGAAAATCATGTGGGACTAGTATATTTTAATCCGACAGGAGAGACGGCTTACCGCCTGGAGGTATACGATACAAACGCCAAAAAAACAAACGAGATAGCGTTCAACACGGAATACACGGATATCCTGTTTGATTCGGCAGCCATCATCATACGCAACGACAACGAATTGGTTTTATATGATTGGGACGGTAGGCTCAAGTTTGAAGGAACCTTTATGGACAGGATACTCTGCCTGCTTCCGATGGGAAATATTTCGCGTTACACAATTGTTACGGAGAATTCGATACAGTTGATTGAACTGCAGTAGGGGAGCGAAAAAGGGAGGTTAAGGAGTTGGATGTAAATATATTATTTATAATAGTAGCGGCATCGTTGGCAGCAGGAGCCGTATGGGGTTGGAAACGGGGATTCCTTGAAGGAATAATCAGAATAATTTCCTGCATATTGGGAATATTTGTATTGGTAGTTGCTGCAAAGGGAATCGGGAGCTTCATACAGGGAAGTATTGTAAGTGTCCTGGTTGCGTTGCTTCTCCTGATTGTGATAAGACTAATACACAGGCTGATAAAGTTCCTGGCTGATACATTTAAGCTCGTACGAGCCATTCCGATGGGAAAGTTCGCGGACAAGCTTGTCGGCGCAGCCCTCGGTACAGTTGAGGCGGTTTTTATAATATGGCTTGTTTATTTGCTGATAGGAAGCTTTGATTTGTTCGGGCTGCGGCAATGGGTTCTCGAGCAGACCGCAGAGAGTAAATTACTGACAATGATATATTCGTCAAACTATTTGGTTATTCTTTTACGGCAAATCTTATAGATAATAAGAGGAATAAGATGACTTCGCAAAAAAAATAAAAAAAATTTAAAAA